>JAUYJB010000012.1 GCA_030688605.1 Hyphomicrobiales bacterium | reverse complement strand
GCGCGGCTCGCCGGGCGATGCGGTGCATCGGCCAACAGCCGCAACACCGCCACGGCGCAAAAGAACCCGGCCTTCGGTGGGCCAAATCGGCCCACCGGGTTCGTTGCCGCGCTCGCCCGATATCCCGTATCGCGCGTCGCGCCGCGCCTGCCCGGATGAACCGATTTGGCCCATCGAATCGATCCCCTATAACCATGAACCGCTCTAAATCGCTTTTCGTGAAACCGGAGTCACTCAAAGCGCTCTAACTTTTTTATTTTACGCGCATTTTTGTCCGATAACCGGTTCCCACTTTTCGGAATGCGCTCTAGGATTAAAGACTGCGGCATTGTGCCCAACCTCCTTTGATTGGGCTTTTTGTTGGCGCAAGAACAAAGGCGGACAAATCATGGGTCGGAAATTCGCAAATATTCTCGAGACGATCGGGAACACTCCGGTCGTCAGGGTCGATAAGCTTGCCCCTTCGGGCATCAACCTATTCGTCAAGATCGAGGCATTCAATCCGCTGGGTTCGGTGAAGGACCGGCTGGCTCTCGGTGTGATTGAAGCAGCCGAGCGGTCGGGAGAACTCAAACCCGGGCAGACCGTGATTGAAGCGACTAGCGGCAATACCGGTATTGGCCTTGCCATGGTTTGCGCCCAAAAAGGCTACCCGCTCGTCGTAACGATGGCCGAGAGCTTCAGTGTTGAGCGCAGAAAACTGATGCGGTTCCTCGGCGCCGATGTTGTGCTCACGCCTGCCAAGGAAAAAGGCACGGGCATGGTCAAGAAGGCCGTAGAGCTGGCCGAAAGCCATGGCTGGTTTCTGACCCGGCAGTTCGAGAACGAGGCCAATGCCGACATTCACTCCCGGACGACCGCCAAGGAAATCGTGGACGATTTTGACGGCGAACCACTCGACTATTGGGTAACGGGATTTGGAACCGGAGGCACGCTCAAGGGCGTGGCGCGCGTCCTGGCCAAACAGAGGCCGGATACGAAAATTATTGTCTGCGAGCCGGAGATCGCGCCCATGCTTAGCAGCGGGACAAAGCAGGAGAGAAACCCGGACGGCTCGCCGGCAGCGAGTCATCCGGCATTTACCCCGCATCCCATGCAGGGCTGGAGCCCGGACTTCATTCCGAAATTGGCCGGCGATGCGGTCGATACCGGTGTCATCGAGCGCATCCTGACGATTTCCAACGAAGAGGCCATGCACTGGAGCAAGGAGCTGGCTCAGAAGGAGGGCATTTTCGTCGGGATAACCGCGGGCGGCACGTTCGCCGGGGCGCTGAAAATCTGTCAGGAGGCGCCCGATGGCGCAACGGTCCTTTGCATGCTTCCCGACACAGGCGAGCGATATCTGAGCACGCCACTTTTTGCGGATGTTCCGGCGGAGATGACCGACAAGGAAATCAATATCGCAAATTCGACGCCCAGTTATAACGTCGAGCCGGCCGGCGGATCATGACAACCGCCACTTTTTCTGCGGCTCGCCCAGGACCGACGTGGAAGGCATTTCTCTTTCATTTCTCTCATCGCCGATATCGAACATGGTCGCCAGACATGCGCGGCACTTGATCCAGCTTCACTCGACAGGTCCCGCACAAACTCCTTTTGATACGGTTCCCTCTCCTCAGCGCCCGAACCTCCGTATCCGCGTGGCCGTGCGTCCGCTCATGGGGGAATTATCACCCTGACGAAGCAACATCACGCCCAAGCCGGATTCGCAGCATCAGCCGGAAATCGAGATCGCGCCGGAGATGATCGAGGCGGGAGTTGACGCATTCCTCGAAATGTCAATCGATTGAGTAATTCGCTTTGGGTAGCGAGGGCGGGAAGAACCGTCGGGCGGCCGGGATGGCCGGCGCACACTGGGGAAAGGATGGGCGGAATACACAGACGGCAACGACAGTCGGCAAGCATGGCCGGTGGGCGCGCGCCGGCGGCTTCGAAATTTGCGCTGGGTCATGGACCGAATCGCTTAGCGGCGGCAGGATGCGGGCCATGCAACGGATCAAGATCGAGCAGCACAGCTCCATCGGCCTCCTGTGGTTCGCGGGCTGGCTCTTCACCATCGGCTACCTCAAGCTCAGCTTCTGGAAAGGCGTGCTGGCGCTTGTAATCTGGCCCTATTACATCGGCGCCCTGTTCGCGCCGGCGGTCTGACCTGCGCCAAGCCTCGGGGGACCGCGGGCGCGCGATTCGCCGCGTACCGCCGCCGCGCCCTCATCGCCCGAGCCCCTCCCCGTCGCACCCGCGCAGCGCCGCATCGGCCGTTCGCCGCAGGCGATTTCCTCGCCCCCGCCTTGCTTTAGCCCACTTTCCCACAGCGGCGGCAAAAGGCCCGGCGCAAAGCCTGCGAATCGCGCTATGAATCGCGCGGGCATCGACGCGCCGTCCCCAGGATTTCCCCTGAGATTCCACAGGTTTGTCCATATTTAGTGGTTTATTAAATGTTACCTACTAGTTCTTGACGCATGAGCGCGAGTCGTCGTAGGTTTGAGATCGTCGCGGGCAGAGGTCAGTTTCCCGCGACATTCCATCAAAGGCCGTTCTTGGCGGCGCCGTGGAGGGTACGAGCCCGGCGCACGGAGGATTTGTGCCTTGGTCGGAGCCGGCCGGCGGGCAAAGCGCCAGGGAAGGCCGGCTTCCGGCGGAAAAACAAGTCAGTGTAGGCGTCGAGCAGTCATACGGGGAGCCGAAATCGGCCATCGCCCGGCGGCGTTCAGCGTGCCGGCGGGCATCAGAATGAGGGGGTTACTTGAGATGCGGATCGCGCGCCAATTCACGCACAGCGGAAAATCGCCCTACCACACGATTCCGTTCCGCAAGGCCAGGAGCGAGATCCGCAATCCGGACGGCTCGGTGGTGTTCCGTCTCGACGAGTTCGAGGTGCCGGCGCATTTCTCCGCCGTCGCCGCCGACATTCTGGCGCAAAAATACTTCCGCAAGGCCGGCGTTCCGGCGCGGCTCAAAAAGGTCGAGGAAACCGGCGTCCCGTCCTGGCTGTGGCGCTCCGTGCCGGACGCGGACGCGCTCGCTGAGCTGCCCGAGGATCAGCGCCATGTGAGCGAGCGCGACGCGCGCCAGGTGTTCGAGCGGCTCGCCGGAACCTGGACCTATTGGGGCTGGAAGGGCGGCTATTTCTCGTCGGAAGAGGACGCACGCGCCTTCTTCGACGAGCTTTCCTACATGCTGGCGATGCAGATGGCCGCGCCCAACTCGCCGCAATGGTTCAACACCGGGCTTTTCTGGGCCTACGGCATCGACGGCCCCGGACAGGGCCATTTCTACGTTGACTGCGAGACCGGCCGCCTCACCGCCTCCAAGTCAGCCTACGAGCACCCCCAGCCGCACGCCTGCTTCATCCAGTCGATCTCCGACGACCTGGTCAACAAGGGCGGCATCATGGACCTGTGGGTGCGCGAGGCGCGGCTGTTCAAATACGGCTCCGGCACCGGCACCAACTTTTCCAGTCTCCGCGGCGAGGACGAGCCGCTTTCCGGCGGCGGCAAGTCCTCGGGCCTGATGAGCTTTCTGAAGATCGGCGACCGGGCGGCCGGCGCCATCAAGTCCGGCGGCACGACCCGGCGAGCGGCCAAGATGGTCGTCGTCGACATCGACCATCCGGACATCGAAGCCTATGTCAACTGGAAGGTCAGGGAGGAGCAGAAGGTCGCCGCTCTCGTCGCCGGATCAAAGGCTTGCTCCAGGCATCTCAACGCCATCATCAAGGCTTGCGTCAATTGCGAGGCCGACGGCGAGGACTGCTTCGACGCCGCCAAGAATCCGGCGCTCAAGCGCGAGATCAGGGCCGCGCGCCGGTCTCACGTGTCGGAGAATTTCATCCAGCGGGTCATACATCTCGCCCGCCAGGGCTATCGCGAGCTCAAATTCGACGCCTACGATACCGACTGGGACTCGGAGGCCTACCGCACCGTTTCGGGGCAGAATTCCAATAATTCCGTGCGCGTGACGGACGATTTTCTGAAAAGCGTCGAGCGGGACGGCGACTGGAAGCTCATCCGCCGCATCGACGGCAAGGTGGCCAAGACCCTTAAGGCGCGCAGCCTCTGGGACAGCGTCGCGCTTGCCGCCTGGAGCTGCGCCGATCCCGGCATCCAGTTCCACACCACCATCAACGACTGGCACACCTGCCCTGAGGCGGGGGAGATCCGCGCGTCCAACCCGTGCTCGGAATACATGTTCCTCGACGACACGGCCTGCAACCTCGCCTCGCTCAACCTGCTGCGCTTTTCCGACGCCGGCGGCTTCGACGTCTCAGCCTACGAGCACGCGGTCAGGTTGTGGACCGTCGTGCTCGAAATCTCGGTGATGATGGCGCAGTTCCCGTCGAAGGAAATCGCCCGGCTTTCCTACGAATACCGCACGCTCGGCCTCGGCTACGCCAATATCGGCGGGCTGCTGATGACCTCGGCGATCCCCTACGATTCGCCCGAGGGCCGCGCGCTCGCAGGCAGCCTGACGGCGATCATGACCGGGGTCGCCTACGCGACGTCCGCCGAGATGGCGGCCGAGCTCGGCGCCTTTGCCGGCTATGGCCGCAACACAGACGCCATGCTGCGCGTCATGCGCAACCATCTCAACGCCGCGCGCGGGCGCGTCGACGGCTACGACAGGGTGGCGACGCCGCCGGTGCCGCTCGACCACGCCCATTGCCCGGAAAAGCGCCTCGTCGAGCATGCCGTCGCCGCCTGGGAGAAGGCGGTGGCGCTCGGCGAAAGGCACGGCTACCGCAACGCGCAAGCCAGCGTCATCGCGCCGACCGGCACCATCGGCCTGGTCATGGACTGCGACACCACCGGCATCGAGCCCGACTTCGCCCTCGTCAAGTTCAAGAAGCTCGCCGGCGGCGGCTATTTCAAGATCATCAACCAGGCGGTGCCGAAGGCGCTCGCCGCCCTCGGCTACGCGGAAAGCGACATCGGCCGGATCGTCGATTACGCCGTCGGCTTCGGCACGCTCAAGGGCGCGCCCGGCATCGACCACGACAAGCTCGTCGCCAAGGGCTTCACGGAAGAGAAGATCGCGGCGATCGAAGCGGGCCTCAAGACCTGCTTCGACATCAAGTTCCAGTTCAACCGGTGGACGCTGGGCGACGATTTCTGCCGCGGCAGGCTCGGCCTCGACGAGGCGGCGCTCGCCGACCCGACCCTCGACCTGTTGGCCCGGATCGGCTTTTCCAGGGCCGAGATCGAGGCGGCGAACCTTTATTGCTGCGGGGCGATGACGCTCGAAGGCGCGCCGGGGCTGAAGCCGGAGCATCTTCCGGTCTTCGACTGCGCCAGCCCCTGCGGGCGCACCGGCAAGCGCTTCCTCTCGGCGGAAAGCCACATCCGCATGATGGCCGCGGCCCAGCCCTTCATCTCCGGCGCCATTTCCAAGACCATCAACATGCCGAACGCGGCCTCCATCGACGACTGCAAGGAGGCTTATGCGCTGTCCTGGCGGCTGGGGTTGAAGGCGAACGCGCTCTACCGCGACGGCTCCAAGCTGTCGCAGCCCCTGAGCGCGCAGGTGCTGGCCGGCGAGGAGGAGGACGAGGAGGACGCCATAGACGCGATCCTCGACAAGCCCGCGGCGGCGCGCGCCGCGGCGGCGGCCGAGCGCATCGTCGAGCGCGTCGTCGAGCGCGTCTCGCGCGAGCGCGAGAAGCTGCCCAACCGGCGCAAGAGCTACACCCAGAAGGCGATCGTCGGCGGCCACAAGGTCTATGTCCACACCGGCGAATACGAGGATGGCCGCCTCGGCGAGATCTTCATCGACATGCACAAAGAGGGCGCCGCCTTCCGGGCGATGATGAACAATTTCGCCATCGCCATCTCGCTCGGCCTGCAATACGGCGTGCCGCTGGAGGAATATGTCGACGCCTTCATCTTCACCAGATTCGAGCCGGCCGGCATGGTCCAGGGCAACGAGGCGATCAAGAACGCGACCTCGATCCTCGACTATGTGTTCCGCGAGCTGGCCATCTCCTATCTCGGCCGCCACGACCTCGCCCACGTGTCGCCGGACGATATCGGCGCCACCGCCATGGGTTCCGGCGTTTCGGAAGGCAAGCGGCCGAGCGGCCAGCCCGGCGCCGGGCCGCGCTATGTTTCGCGCGGCCTGTTGCGCGGCAAGGTGGCGGACAATCTGACCCTGTTCCAGCCGCGCACTGGCGGCGAGCCGAAGGCGGAGGCGCGCGGTGGCAAGGTGCTCGGGGGCGACGCCCCGGTGGCGACGCTGCAGGCGCGCGCCCAGGATGCCGGCGAGACCATCGTCCACGAGGCGACCGCCCGCAAGATCGCGCCCCATCCGGCGCCGGACGAGACCCCGGCGCCGAACTCGCAGCGCGCCGCCAGGGCGGCGGAAGTCCAGCGCCTCGCCGAGGCCCGCGCCAAGGGCTACGAAGGCGAAGCGTGCTCCGAATGCGGCAACTTCACCATGGTCCGCAACGGCACCTGCCTGAAATGCGATACGTGCGGGGGCACGAGCGGGTGTAGCTGAGCATGCGAGAGTGAATGGGCGAAGCTAAACGAAAAAAGACCGCCACCCAGAAGCTAATCGAGCGGTTTCCCGATTGCTGCCTGTGTGGCGGTTTGCGTCCTTCAAACACCCGGGACCATATCCCGCAAAAGTCTCTATTTGATGGTTCACATAGACCCGACGGACTGGTTGTACCCGCGTGCATGCTCTGCAACCGATCGACAAGCACCGCCGACCTCGTGGCATCGGTTGTCAGCCGTTGGCGATATGAACCTGAAGAGCTCGAACTTCACGATCACCGCCGGCTTATAGGTCGGCTACGCATGCAAGCTCCGGAAGTGATCGACGAACTGATTAGACTTCCTCCTGGGGGGCGGGTCGCGGCTCGTCGGCATTTGCGGAAGCAAGGCGTTCATGTCCCGCCCGGCAGCGGAATGGTCTCAATCGGGCCAATCACTATTCGCCATTTGAACCTATTCGCGCACAAGGTGGTTCTCGGCTTGTACTTTGATAGACTTGGCAAAGTGCTACCTACTGAGGGGCGTGTTTGCGCATACTGGAGGACAAAGGAGGATTACCAACGCGGCGGTGTTCCACGGGAGTTAGTCGACATACTCCCGAAACACGAAACGCTGCGACAAGGCTCTTGGAATACACAAAAGGTCTTTGAGTACCGGTATGATTTGAACCCTGAAGATGGCCTCTTTGCGTGCCTCGCCCGCTTTAGGGCCGGATTATTTGTGGCTGGATTCGCAGTGCGGGACGAAAAAATGCTCGGGCAAGATGATAAGGCAGATTGGATAGCCCCGACCAGCCTCCTCGATATACTAACTGAGCCGGGTTTCGAGCGCCGACAGTAACAACGGTACCAGCCCGCAGGATGGATTGAGCGTGAGCAAAACCCATCGCACCCCACCTCCCCTCGTCATCCCGGGCGCGGCGCAGCGCGGAGCGGTGCGCTGCAGACCCGGGATCCATGAGGCGGGCGCTCCAGGTTCATATGGTCCCGGTTGCCGCGCGGCGAGGCCGCATGGGTCCCGGCTCTCCGCTTCGCTCCGGCCGGGATGACGAGGTGATGGGATGGCGCTCCGGCCGGGATGACGAGGTGTTGGGAAGACAGTCCGGCCGGGATGACGAGGTGTTGGGAAGACGCTCCGGCCGGGATGACGATGTGGTGAGAAGGCGCGCCTAACCGGTAATCTTGTCCCACAGGTCACGCCATTTCGGGTTCTGCGATTCGATCAGCTCGATTTTCCAGGCCCGCCGCCAACGCTTGATGCGCTTTTCGCGCGCGATGGCAAGCGGCATGGTTTCATGCCGCTCATGATACACGAGGCGGCAGACGCCATAACTCTTCGTGAAGCCTGGAACCATCCCTTCGCGATGTTCGTGGATGCGGCGCAGGAGGTCGTTCGTCACGCCGACATAAAGCGTGCCGCGCGGCTTCGAGGCGAGGATATAGACCCATGCCGTCATGCGCGAATGGAACCGCCGCATGGAGTGCGGGGTCAAGCCCGGCAGTGACGATTTGGGATTGGCAAGCAGGCGCACGGTGGGCATCGGCCTTGCGACCGATGCCCACGCGGGCCGCACGCATCTCCCGAGGCCCAAAAGAATACGGTGCGCGGCAAGCCGACGCTGACCGAAGCTTTCGCTACGGCCTCGTTGTTCCTGCCTCGGCCTCGTTACTGGTTTCCGCCGGGGGCGGGTTCGCCGGTGCCGCCGGTGGTGCCGGTCGTGTCGGGCGCGGCCGGCTGCTCGGTCTGCGGCACCTGCGCGTTGATGTCGCCGCCCGTGTCGGCGTCGCCTCCAAAGAGGAAGAAGCCGATCGCGACGACGGCCACGACGAGCGCGCCGACGAGCACGGCGATTCCGGTGTTGCCCCTGCCGCCGGTCTTGATGTTGTCAGCCATCTCGGTCTCCGATGCTGTTTGGTGATCACCCGATCGGACCAACAACGCGGCCGCGGCGATCCGGTTCCATGGCTCCGCCCGAGGAACGGTAGGCACCTCCGGTAGCCCCGCCGCATCTTTACCTCCCATTAACCGGCAACAAATTTTTCCGGGCAAGGTCATCCCCGCTCTGAAAACCGCCCTGGGACTCGCAGGCATCTTCTCCCACGCGGGGGCCGCGGACAGCCCTAATTCGTCGTCACCCGGCTTGACCGGGTGACCCAGTATCCGCCGGGCCCGATCTTTGACGCTAGAGCGGTTCATGGTTATAGGGGATCAATTTGATGGGCCAAATCGGTTCATCCGGGCAGGCGCGGCGCGACGTAAGAAAACCAGGCGGGGAGGGGCGAAGCCACGACAGGGACGCAAAAAAAGTTACCGGGCCGGGCGGCCGGCAAGACTGAGCGTGACAAAGTTGCAACTGCGCTCGGACAA
>JAUYJB010000011.1 GCA_030688605.1 Hyphomicrobiales bacterium | reverse complement strand
CCGTCGACTATCGCCTCGATCTCGGCGTCGGTCGCATGGCCGAGGCGGATCCATTGCAGCTTGGCCGCGCCGAAATTGCCGGCCTCCGTCTGCATCCACTTCGCCGCATAGAGCGTGCCCGCAGAGAGGTCGGCCGGATTGTCCGCGACATACATGGCGCGGATCACGTCGTCGCCGTCGTCGCCCAGATAGACCGTCTTGCGGTCCGGCATCACGTCGCCTAGCTCGAAGGCGAGCCGGCCCATGGAATAGTGCTTGACGGCCTTGGTGGCGCCGTCGGCGGCGACGGTGACCTCGACCAGATGGCCGTAACGATAGGGGTTGGCGCCGCCGTCTACCGCAGCTTTGCCGAGGCTGCCGAAATAAAGGTTCATCGCCTCCAGCGGCTTGTTCTCGAAGGCCCGCGCGTCGGGCTCGTATTCCTCGCTGCCGAGATGCGTCATCCACGGCGTGGTCGAGCCGTTGCACGGGATCCACAGGCCGCCGACCTCGGAAAAGTCGACGTTCGACATCTTGACCGGCGTCAGCCGGCCGGTCGCCGGGTCCTGATCGAGCACGGTCAGGTTCATCGCCATCGGCAAAGCGGCGTAAAGCTCGACCGGCGGCTCGGTCAGGTCGATATTGTCGGCGACGGTCTGATATTCGAGATGGTTGATGAGAAAAACGGTGTGGCCCGAAACACCCTCCACCTTGGCGCCGGGGACGACCAGCAGCGAGGTGCCGTCGGCGCCAGCGGCGAAGAAAGGCCCGCGCGCGACATTGCCCTTACCGTCGGGCGCCGATTGCAGGATCGGCCGGTTTTCCCGGTCGGCGACCAGGCCCGCATACCAGCCCGGCACATGGTCGCCGGAACGGTGCAGGACGCGATATTCGAGCGGATAGGTCCGCTGGGTCCCGTCGGCGAGCGTCACGATCGCCTGGGAGCGGGTATAGCCGGTCGCCATCTCCATCGTGTTGGCGGGCGCGGGTGTCGAGGTGAACGCGACGGACGTGACCTCGAGCGGAACAGGATCGCCGCCGGCGAACGCGGCCGGCGCCAACGCCAGGGTCGCCAAGGCGGTGGTGGCGAGCATGCAGGATCGAAGCGTCATGGCAAGTCTCCCTGTGAGTGGTCCACTCCCTGTGAGTGGTCCACCTCCCTGCTAGCGCTCCTGCTTGACAAGGCGATGACCGGACCGTGACGGGACGATGAACGCCCGTCGATCGCCGCCAAGCCGCTCCTACCTCAGGCTGCCGATCAGGTCCCGGTCGGGAAAGCAGGTCGGCCGAAGCCCGTTTGCCGCCTGCCAGATGCCGAGCGCGATGCGCGTCTTGAAGCCGACCAGGCCGTCGGCGCCGCCAACGTCGTGGCCGGAAGCGAGGAGGTGCTCCTGCAGAACGCGCACCTCGCCGCGCGTAAAGCCCGCGACGGTGCCCCAGCGGCCCTTGATCCGGCCTTCGCCGCGCAGCCGGTCGGCCAGATGGCCGATCAGCAGGGCATAGAGATCGGACTCGTTATAGGTCTTCAGCACGTAGAAGTTCTCCGAAACGATGAAGGCGGGGCCGAGCCGGCCCGCCGGCATCATCAAGAAGCGCGTCTCCCGCGCCGCCCCCGGCAGCGCTTGGCCGTCGATGCGCGTGACGCCGGCCTCGCGCCAGTCGGCGAGCGGTCGGCCCTGTTCGGGGCCTTCGAGCGCGCAGGAAACCGCCGCCGGCACCGCCGCCTCGACGCCCCAATGCGCCGCCTCCGTCCAGCCGTGTTGCTTGAGATAGTTGGCGATGGAGGCGAGCGTATCCGGCACCGAGCGCCAGATGTCGCGCCGCCCGTCGCCGTCGAAATCGACCGCGAAGCGCAAATATTTCGAGGGCAGGAACTGCGGCTGGCCGAGAGCGCCGGCCATCGAGCCCCTCATCTCGGACAAGGGGATGTGGTCGCCTTCGAGGATCTGCAGCGCCGCCAGGAGCTCGGGATAGAAGGTCTCCCTTCGGTTGCCCAAGAAGGCCATGGTGGCGAGCGTCGAGAGGACGGGCCTGGGCAGGGCGGCGCGGCCGAAGGCCGATTCGCTCCCCCAGATCGCGACCACGATCTCCGGCGCCACGCCGTAGCCCCGCTCGACCGCCTCCAGCGTCTTGCGCCAGCGGCCCATCAGATCGCGGCCGATGCGGACGAGCGGATCGACCTTGCTCTCGGCGAAATAGCGCGCCGGGCTTAGAAACTCCGCCTGCCACTGGATCTCCGGGCCTTTCGCCGCGCCGCCCGGCGGCCCAAGATCGGGCAGCGACCAGTCGAGGCGGACGCCCGCGAAGGCCTTTTCGAAGGTCAAGCGCGACACGCCGCGGGCCCGCGCGTCGGACCACACCTCATCTTCGAGCCAGCCGCGGAACCGCGCCTCGACCTCCTGCCGCGACTGAGTCTCGGCCGCCGCCGGAGCGCCGGCCGCAAGCGCGGCCAGGACGACCGCCCCGGCGATGGCGACGGCGAGGCCGGCGGCAAGGCCGGAGCGGACGGTCATGTCGTAGCGGCAATTGCGGCGCGCAGCCGCGCCGCCGGTCCTATTTCGCGGCGTAGTACGCCGCCAGGCTGGCGATATCGGCGTCGCTCAGCCTCTTTGCGATGGCATTCTTGGCCGCATTCTTCCGGGCCCCGGACTTGTAGGCGTTCATCGCTGAGGTGAACGCGCCCGTGGACAGGCCGGCAATCTTCGGAGCGTTGCCCTTGCCCTGTCCGTTGGCGCCGTGACAGCCGTCGCAGGAGGCGGTATTCGCCGCCTCCGCCGAGCCGACCGCTCCGGCCAAAGCAAACGCCGCTGCAGCGACGGCGACCGCGATCCATTTCGTCTTCATTTCGTGCTCCTGACGTTTTTCTCGAGGTGAATGGGGTCCTTTGGGTCCGCTCCCGGAAACCGTGCCGATATCCGCCCGATTGACAGGCTTGTTGGGCTCAAGATGGTACCGTATGCGGGCATCGGCAAGACCGGACCCTCGGCCAGGTCGGCGGCCAAGCGCCGCAGGCGGCAAGCGCGGCGCCGCCGCGGTTACCGTCGCTCATATGCTCGAGCGCCGGCAGCACGGCGGAGTGGTCGTAGCCGCCGCCATGAAGCTCGTCGCGCGCCGCGACCGTCAGCCTCAGCAGGCTCTCGCGGATCGGCGGGTGCAGGCCAGCCTCGTCGGCGGCTTCGAGACTATTGTTCAGGTCCTTCGTATGGACGTTGATCCGCCCGAAACGAACGGGTCGTAAGGCTTGCGCATGAAAGCGAGTCGATCAGGTTGCACCTCACCTCGCGGCATGGTTTCATGATCGGGTGCCGGCGCCAGCGGCCCGCCGGCGCGGCGTCGAAGCGGAATACGGGGGAAAACCATTGCGTATTTTCGCTAAGATCGTGTTGCTTCTGGCGTTGCTCGCGGCACCGTTACGCCTTGAGGCGGCGGATCGGTTCGCGCTGGTCATCGGCAACAACGCCTATTCCGGCACCGCCGCACTCTCCAACCCGGTGCGCGACGCCACCGCGGTTGCCGCCTCGCTCGAAGGGCTCGGCTTTTCGGTGCTGCTGGCCACCGACCTCAACCGCCGGGAAGCGGTCGCCGCCATCGGCGAGTTCGGCCGCAGGCTCACCGACCAGGCGATGGCGCTGGTCTTTTACGCCGGCCACGCGGTGCAGATCGACGGTCAGAATTTCCTTCTGCCCACGGACGTTTCGGTCGGAAGCGAATGGGACCTGCGTTACAGCTCCATCGACATCCAGGAGGTCGTCGCCGAGATGGAGCGCCGCGCCGGCGTCAGCATCGTCATTCTCGATTCCTGCCGCGACAACCCGTTCCTGGATCAATTGCGAAGCGGCACCGCCAACCGATCTGTCCGGCTGAATCGGGGCCTCGGGCCGATGGAGCTGCGCGGCCGCGGCGCCATCATCGCCTATGCCGCGGCGTCGGGCGCGGTGGCCAGCGACGGCGACGCCGAGCACAGCCCTTACACGGCGGCGCTGCTTGAGGAGATCGGCGCGCCGGGTGTCGAGCTGGGGCTGATGTTCCGCCGCGTCTCCAAGCGGGTCATCGATGCGACCCGCGGCGAGCAGCGCCCGGAGCTTCTGGTGCGGCTGGTCGACGAGGTTTATCTGAACCCGGGCGACGCCGTCGCGGAGGCCAAGCCCGCGATTTCGGCCGCCGCGAGCGCTCCCGATGAACGCGAGACCGCCGCCATCCAGCCGCGCTCGCCCGCGCCCGAGCCGATCGCTCCCAACGATCGGGAAGCAAAGGGCGAGCGGCATTTGGTCGTTCGCGATGCGAGCGTCCTTGATCAACCCGGCGTAGCCATGACCGCCATTGGAAAGCTGCGGGTTGGCGATGTCGTCACCGTTCTGCCTTACGACAGCACGCGATGGCGCAAGGTCCGGCTGGCGGGCGGAAAGAACGGCTATGTAACCAGTACGGCAACCCGTCCTTTTCAATGAGATGAAGCCAATAATGGGTCGATCGACATGAGTTGGATGCAGAAATTCGCCAACACGGGATGGATCGCCGTCGCCGCGGCCATCGCGGTTCTGGCGCCGTTGAGTCCCGGCCATAAAGGCGGGGAACAGGCCGCTTTCGCACAGCCGGCGGGCGATGCCGCCATTGACGAGAGAATGGCCGAATTGAGGGCGTTTCAAGCGCGACTGCGCAGCACGGACTATCTCGAGCGGCTGGCCGCGTTCGAAACGGGAATGGCGAGCGCCGACCCCGTCGTTCGCCAGATCACGATCAAGGAGGCGTTTCTCGCCGACAGCGACGATTTGAAGGCTCGTGCGCTGCGCGATTGGCTTTCGGCGCACACGTCGATGATCGTTCAGCTGACGATGCCCGACAGGCCGTCCGACAAGCTGAAAACCGCGCACGAGCGCTTTCTTGGCGACAGCTTTCTACTCTCGGACCTGTCCATCAGCGAGAAGGACGAAATCGCCACAGCATTCAAAAGAGCGGGATCGCCTTTTGCAGGCCAGTTCGTCCCCGGCGGTTTCATCCTGATGGGTCTCGGCTATGGCGAGGCCGGGCACTGCGAGCTCAGTCTGAAGGTGGTCGACGACACGCTCATGTCCGGCGCCCTTCGCTGCCCGAACCTGGAACCGCTACCCGCGCGCGTTCAGATCCAGTGAGCGGGTGGAGCGCACCCAAGAGAGGTCTGACGCAGAGCCTTCCCGCTGCCGCAAGGCCGGCCTGAAAGCTTCACGATTTCGGCAGCCTGTCGGGTGCCGTGCCGACGCGCTTGCCGTCGCCCATATGTTCGAGCGCCAGCAGCACGGCGGAGTGGTCGTAGCCGCCGCCATCGAGCTCGTCGCGCACCGCGACCATCAGCTTCAGCAGCGTCTCCGAGATGGGCAGGCGCAGGCCCGCCTCGTGCGCCGCCTCCAGAATGTTGTTCAAGTCCTTGATGTGGACGTTGATTCTCCCGCCGGGGACGAAGTCGCGCTTGAGCATCCGCTCGCCGTGCACCTGAAGGATGCGCGAATCGGCGAAGCCGCCGCGGATCGCCTCGCGCACGGCGGCGGGATCGGCGCCGGCGGCGGCATCATCTCAATCCCATTCAGCGAGCGTTTTGACCACTTCAGGCCGTCCCTCATAGAAACGGACTAAATGCTCGGGCTGAGAGGCAAACCAGACGAAGGTTCCCCAGGCGAGGGAATCCACTGTCTTCTTGAAGGCGGCATCGCTGCGGTCGAGATAGGCCGTCACGAAGACGACATACTCGCCTGGGAAGCCGGCGTCTTTGGCAATCTCGGTGAGCGCGTCCTTGCGTTCCTTGGAAACAGGACCGTCTGTCGCAACCACTTCCACGAAGACGAGCAGCGGGTGTTTTGGACCAAGATCGGCGAGCACAATATCGGGGAGGTTCTTTTCCGCCCGGATGCGTAGCCCGATGGAATTCGCGAGATCATCGTCGCGGCTGACAATCTTGTTCCGGCTCTCGCTCAGGAAAACCACACCGGGAACCCGCAGAAAGCGAACCGCAAACACCTCAATGACCGCTTTCGAAATGACCGAACTGGGGCCTGGTGCCATGCGGCGGGTTTCCCCGCTTGGAAACTTCACAAGGATATGCTCGCCGCCCGCGACGGCGCCTTTGCGGACCATCGTGATCCGGGCGAGCGCCCCGGCCGTCAGGTGTTCGGCCTGCCATGCGGCGATCGCCTTTACGAGAGCCTTTCCCTTGAGCTTGGGATCGAAGAGTCCGGCAAAACTCTTCCTAAGAGCATAGCGCGGGGCCGGTGACGTCGTCGCCAGCCCCTCGCGCTCGATAACGACACCGTTGGCAATCAGGCCGGCGCGGATCGTGTCGTCGCGAATCGACTCGCGGGTATTGACCGCATACCAGCGGCCGGTGATCTCGCCCTTGCTGCTTTTTACGGATTCCCTCGTCCAGGCGAGCCGGTCGGCATCACCGCCGCGGGCTGCCTGCTTGTCGGTCATGCGTGTGACCTGATCGGGCCGCAGCCAGATGTCCTCGTTCTCGACCGCGCCGATATAGAGCATCACGAAAACGGTCTTGGCCGCGATTTCCCAGGTGCAATTTGCGCGGTTCGGGCTGCCTTCGGGAAAAATTCTCAGTAGACGTTCGTGAATGTCCGGCACGGGAAGGACAGGGGGCAAACCCATCAGCACGTCCCCTTGCTGTAAAGCCGCTTTGCGGCCTGTTCGATCGCCGCACGGCTCGGGCGGTGTCGGACAAGGCGTTCGATTTCTCTCAAGCCCTCGGGCGGGGGCAGGGGCAAAGCCTCCAGTTCGTAGGCCGATACAGCCACGCTGCCATTGATGCAGCGGAAGAGTTGGTCAACCACCGCCGTATTGAGGAGGGCGGCAAGTGCTGCGGGAGGCACCGAGGGCGTACCGCCTGCGGGCCGGATCATGTTGAGATGGTTTTCGACCACGACCGCGCCATGTTCCGCGATGAAGGATGCGGGCAGTTCAGCGGCAATTAGTCGCCGCGACTGCTCCTTGGCTGTCGTCCTCTGCAAGAGCACGCAAGGAAAGTCGGTGACAACCCATTGCTCTTGCGCAAGCGGTTCGAAATAAGGTTTGTGATTGCGCTTGCGGGCCCGGAATTCGAAGACGCCATCGGGTCGCACTGCCTCGGCCCATATGAGCGGGTGTCTCCCCCTTCCCGGCCGGTCGCGCAGACTGGGCTTGTGACGGTTCCAGACAAGCGGGCCGGTGCTGACCGTGTAACCATAGTCCGCGAGCCTGTGAGGCATCGATTGGCCTGTGCGAACGAGCCTGCTGTCCAATTTGGCGCGAGGAACCAGCCAGGGCCGGTTGGCTGTCTTCGGCAGGCGAAATGAGCCGGCGCTCGTGACCTCTATGTGCCCCTCAGGAGCCGGTGAAATGAAATGCACCTGCCCGGTGCCGCGCTTGCCGCCCCGGCGATAAGCGGCAAGCAGAGTTTCCTGCAGCACATCCGCGAAGACGCCCCTGCGCTCGGTGATGAAATCAATGCTGGCCGGCGGGGCCTCCCGGCCAAGCAAGCCGCGCAAGGCCTTGTAATACTCTCCAGCCAGAAAACTTGTCGGCGTGACGTAGGCGACAACGCCGCCCCGACGCGTGAAGCGCAAAGCCAGATCGGTGAATACGCCATAGAGATTTGCATGGCCGAACAGGCTGCGCCGGTATTTCTCCCGCAGCTCCGGCGAGAGCGTGATGCGCCCGTATGGCGGATTGCCGACAACAAGATCAAAGCCGTGGTTTTCGGGATCCTGTTCAAGGCTGTCGCAAACGTCCACGACCGCCGGCAGACGTGTGCCGGCAGACCGGCAAAGATCGCTAAGCGTGATTTCCAGGAAGACCTGCGACATCCACGCGGCGAACGGGTCCAGTTCAAAGCCCCGCAGCCGCTGAAGGATATTCTTGAGCGCGATCTTTGCGCTGCAGTCCTGCAGGCTTTCCGCCATGCGCCGGGCCACCGGCGAAAGAAATGCGCCGCCGCCGCAAGCCGGATCGAGGACGCGCGCCGAGCGCCAATCGACGCCAGCTTCCGTTGCCATGTCGAGCAGCCGGTCACAAAGAGCGGGCGGCGTGTAATAGGCTCCAAATTCAGAACGGACCCTACTCGGAAGCATCGCCGTATAGAGCACGCCGATCAGGTAGCTGGCGTGCATAAGATCGAGTTCTGCGGCTGCCGCGCCCATGCATTGCGCCAGCGGCAGCGCGGGTTCGGCCACCGGGGCCAATTCGACATCGGCAGGCAGGGTTGGAGGGGCCCAACCTTCCGCTGCGCCGGCTTGCGCCTTCTCCCAATATGCAGCGACAACCGCATGGGCGAGCCCACGGGCGACCGCGAGACGGTCCTCGGATTGGGCCGACGCCGCCAGGGCGCGGGTCATTGTCAGACCGTCCTTGAGGATATCCTGCGATGATGCGGCGGCCGGTGCGGCGCCGCGGTTTTCTATCTCTGCGGCCGGATTCGCCACATTCCCCCCGTCTTTCTCCTGCTCATCCGTTCGCCGTGCGCTTCTCGGATGGCAGATTGAGCGGAAGCTGCCGCTCCGCATTTGCATAGCGGTCCAGGAACTCAATAATTGCTTGCCGCCCGAGCCAGGCCATTGAGACGCGGTGCTTTTCAGAGAGAGTCAGCAGTTCGGCATATTCCCGTTCCGAAAGGCCGACGGAAATCCGGTTGAGCTTTGATGTTTGTACCATGATGAGTCAACCTAGCGTGAACAAAACAAGAAAATGCTGCATAATGAAGCTGTTTGTACTAGAATGCTGCATTCATCTCGCATTGTCAATCGCGGCGCGGCGCCGTGGCGCCGGTCGAATACGCCGATGGCGCGATCACCCTTTGCGACGACGGCACCGGCCGGATCACCGGACTGCCGCTTGCGGTGTGGAGTTTCTCCGTGAGCGGCTACCGCCTCGTGCCGCGCTGGATCGAGGCGCGGATCGGCTTGCCGGCGGACCTCGCTCTTGTCCGCGACCTGCGCGATATCTGTGGGCGCGTCGCCGAACTGATTGATCTCTTTGCCGACGCCGATATTGTTTTGCAAGCGACTCTGCACGAAACGCTGATTCGCGAGGCGCTCGGCCTCGCTCCCGCAGGACAAGACGCGAATGACGGATCAGACTGACCTCTTCGGCCACGGTCCCAAGCAAGGGAGCCTGTTCGGTTCGGGCGAGGACCGCATGCGGGCGCCGCGTCAAAGCACGGTCCCCGACCCGGAAGATGTTCGCCGTCGGCTCAAGGCGCTACTCGAAAAAGCCCGGTCGGCCGATAAGATGCCATGGTCGGAACGCGATGCCCGGATGTGGCAAAGTGTCTTCCCGAACATGGCCAAGTGGCTGCCGCAGGACGAAGCCGATCAATTGTGCTTCGAATTCGCTCAAGAAATGCAGCGGTTGAAACAGGATGCAGGGGAACACAGGGCGGTTCCACAAGGCGCCGATTGAACCCCCGCGCTCCCTCGCCGCTTTATATGTGAAGTCCACATGCTGCACAGAGTTCGCACCCGCAAGTTTGCTGAACAGAACTTTGCTACGGCCAAAATCGAGTACCGCTTCCGGCACGCAACGGCCGTCCCCACCGCAGGCTGAGCGTCGGCTCTTGGATGTCTCGCGGCGGGCGCCCCGGAGCTACCAGCCGCCGATCCCCCCCTTTACCCCTTCGGCAGCCTGTCGGGCGCCGTGCCGACGCGCTTGCCGTCGCTCATCCGTTCGAGCGCCAGGAGGACGGCCGAGTGGTCGTAGCCGCCGCCATGAAGCTCGTCGCGCACCGCGACCATCAGCTTCAGCAGGGTCTCGCAGACCGGCAGGCGCAGGCCGGCCTCGTGCGCGGCTTCCAGAATGTTGTTCAGGTCCTTGATGTGGACGTTGATCCGCCCGCCGGGGACGAAGTTGCGCTCGATCATGCGCGCCCCGTGCACCTCAAGAATGCGCGAATCGGCGAAGCCGCCGCGGATCGCCTCCCGCACGGCAGCCGGATCGGCGCCGCCGGCGGCCGCCAACAGCAGCGCCTCGGCCACCCCGCCGATATTGATGGCGACGATCGCCTGGTTGGCGAGCTTGGCGAGCTGGCCCGAGCCGGAGGGGCCGACCAGCGTCGCCCGGCCCATGGCTGCGAAGACGGGCCCGGCGCGGTCGAAATCGGCTTGCGCGCCGCCGGCCATGATGGCGAGCGTGCCTTCCACCGCGCCGAGCGTGCCGCCGGAGACCGGCGCGTCGAGATGGGCGATGCCGCGTTCGGCGAGCCTGCCGGCGTGGTCGCGCGCCTCGCTCGGCTTGATCGAGCTCATGTCGATGACGAGCGCGCCCGGCCGCAGGGCGTCGGCCACGCCCTGTTTGAACAGCACGTCGGCGACCGCGGCGCCGTCGGTCAGCATGGCGATGACGATGTCGGCCTCGCGCGCGGCCTCGGCCGGCGTTTCGGCGACCCTGGCGCCGTGTTCGGCAAGCGGCGCGGCCTTGGCCCGCGTCCGGTTCCAGACAGTCACGGCATGGTCGGCGGAAACGAGCCGGCAAGCCATCGGAAAACCCATCAGGCCGGTGCCCAGAAAGGCGACTTTCGATGTCTTGCCGGCCACGCGCGCCCCTTCCCCGCTCACGCCCTTCCGCACTGCACTTCGGCGCCGGCGCTGACGGATTTCAACAGCCGCATATCCTCCTCCGCGTCCGCCCAGATGTTGCAGGGCGCCGCCAGGCGGGTCTCGTTTTCCTCGGAAATCGGCGTTTTTCCGAAGCCGATGGCGATCGCCTTGCCGTCCGGCCAATAGGCGATCTCGCCGGGCTCGACCACCGCCTTGGCGTCGGCCTCGCGCGCGCAGCCGACAGGAATCGTGAAATAGACCTCCTCGCCCCAGGTCATCGCCGAGCCCGAAAAGGGCAGCGCCTGCCAGATCGCCTCCGCCGTCGGCGTCTCCCGCAGCCGGCCGAGAATGACCACCCCGCCGAAATCAAGGCGAATACGCCGCATTGGCCCCCACCTCCTTCATGGGTTCACCGGACAAGTCTAATGCGAGAAAGCCGCAGCGGAAACCCGGCGAGCGTTCGGCGGGGCGTATCGAGGTTCGGCCCGGCGCGCCCGCGATCAGTGCAGCGTGTAGACACCCTCGGCGGTGCGGATTTCGGGCGGGCATATCACCCCCTTCTGCACCACCCGCACCGAATGGATCGGCCCGTCGAGCCGCCGGTTCCAGAAATCGAGGAATTTCGCCAGCACCGGGAAGTCCGGCGCGAGATCGTAGTCCTGCCAGACATAGCTTTGCAGCAGCAGCGGATAGTCGGGCAGGCGATAGAGGATGTGCGCCGTCGTCAGCAGATAGCCGTCCATCAACTGGGAAAATTCGCGCGATCCCATCTATTGGCTCCCATCCCCTGAACCACCGCTCATTGTTGCAGCACCAGCCTCGACAATGCAACGCCAACGGTTAATATTCGGTTCCATATCAAGGTGTTAGCAGCCCACCAGAAGGACTGCTGCCAACCGCCTGCGGGCGCCCTTGACCGAGGCCGACGCTAATCGTATCCGCGCCGACATATGCGAATCCGAACCACGAATCGGGTCGGAAAGTGATAGTCTCGGCGGCGCGGACGGCGTGCAAGCCCATGCATGAATGCCGCCTTGAGTCTTTCGTTGCCGGGCACCAATCATCGACAGGGGAGGAAACCATGGCCGCTAAACACGTCAAGTTCTCCACCGAGGCGCGCGACAAGATGCTGCGCGGCGTCGACATCCTGGCCGATGCCGTCAAGGTCACCCTCGGCCCCAAGGGCCGAAACGTCGTCATCGAGAAATCGTTCGGCGCGCCGCGCATCACCAAGGACGGGATCGCGGTCGCCAAGGAGATCGAGCTCGAGGACCGGTTCGAGAATATGGGCGCGCAGTTGGTCCGCGAGGTCGCCTCGAAGACCGCCGACGTGGCCGGCGACGGCACCACCACCGCGACCATCCTCGCCCGGGCGATCATCCGCGAAGGCGTCAAGGCGGTCGCCGCCGGCATGAATCCGATGGACCTGCGGCGCGGCATCGATCTTGCCGTCGCCACCGTCATCGCCGATTTAAGAAAGCACGCGAAACAGATCACGTCCAACGCGGAGATCGCCCAGGTCGGCACCATCTCGGCCAATGGCGATGCGGAGATCGGCCGCTTCCTTGCCGATGCGATGGCCAAGGTCGGAAACGAGGGGGTGATCACGGTCGAGGAGGCCAAGAGCCTGCATACCGAGCTCGACGTAGTCGAGGGCATGCAGTTCGACCGCGGCTACCTGTCGCCCTATTTCATCACCGACGCGGAAAAGATGCGCACCGAGATGGAGGAGCCCTATGTCCTCCTGCACGAGAAGAAGCTTTCCAACTTGCACGACATGCTGCCGCTGTTGGAGGCGGTGGTCCGGTCGGGCAAGCCGCTCCTCGTCATCGCCGAGGATGTCGAGGGCGAGGCGCTCGCCGCGCTCGTCGTCAACAAGCTGCGCGGCGGGCTCAAGGTGGCCGCCGTCAAGGCGCCGGGCTTCGGCGACCGGCGCAAGGCGATGCTGCAGGATATCGCCATCCTGACCGGCGGCCAGGTCATCTCCGAGGACCTCGGCGTCAAGCTTGAAAACGTCAAGATCGATGCCTTGGGGCGCGCCCGCCGGGTGTCGATCACCAAGGAAGATACGACCATCGTCGGCGGCGCCGGCCGGAAGGCCGAGATCCAAGCGCGCTGCGCGCAGCTTCGCCGGGAGATCGAGGACACCACGTCGGACTATGACCGCGAGAAGCTGCAGGAGCGGCTGGCCAAGCTTTCCGGCGGGGTGGCCGTGATCCGAGTCGGCGGCGCCACCGAGGTCGAGGTGAAGGAGCGCAAGGACCGGGTCGACGACGCCCTGCACGCGACCCGCGCCGCGGTCGAGGAAGGTTTTCTGCCCGGCGGCGGCGTCGCGCTCCTGCACGCGCTCAAGGCACTCAACAAGGTCGAGCCGGACAATGCCGACCAGAAACATGGCGTTGTCATCGTCCGCCGCGCGATTCAGGTCCCGGCGCGTCAGATCGCCGAGAATGCCGGCCAGGACGGCTCGGTGGTCGTCGGCAGGATCGCCGAGAGCCGCGACTACTCGTTCGGCTTCAACGCCCAGACCGGCGAATATGGCGATCTCGTCGCCCAGGGCGTCATCGACCCCTTAAAGGTGGTGCGCGCCGCGCTGCAGGATGCAGCCTCCGTCGCCGGCATCCTGGTCTCGACCGAGGCCATGGTCGCCCAGGCGCCGAAAGACGAGCCTGCCGCACCGATGATGCCCGGCGGCATGGGCTATTAGGAGCGGCCGGCACGCTTGAAAAAGGGCAGCCCCGGGGGCTGCTCTTGAGGCTTGGCTCGAATATGCGGCAAGGCTTAGAACCCTTCTAATTCCAATGTTTTAGTCGAAGTCGTTTTTCCCTTGACGGGGTGAATGAAATCCCTTTCACTCGGATTGCAACTCATTCGCAATTATCCCGTAGGTGAGTTGTACGCCTTTCGATGGCGGGGCCTTGAACCCTGTTGATTGGAGGATCAAATGATCAACCCATCCCTGGCGCGGCGGATCGGCCGCGTCGTTTTCGCGGCCGCGATGATGAGCGCGGCCGTTTCCGCCGCCCAGGCGGCCGAAGTCAACGTCTACTCCTACCGGCAACCGCAGCTCGTCGCGCCCCTGTTCGAGAAGTTCACGGCGGAGACCGGCATCAAGGTGAACACCATCTTCGCCTCGAGCGGGCTCATCGAGCGCATCGCGGCGGAGGGGCGCAATTCGCCCGCCGACGTCCTGCTGACGGTCGATATCGGCCGCTTGGCCCAAGCCAAGGAGGTCGGCATCACCCAGCCGGTCGCATCGGACACGCTTAACGGGAACGTTCCCGCCGCCTATCGCGGCCCCGACGGCAACTGGTTCGCGCTCACCCTGCGCGCGCGGGTCATCTACGCCTCCCGCGAGCGGGTTAAGCAGGACGGCATCACCTATGAGCAGCTGACCGATCCCAAGTGGCGCGGCAAGATCTGCACCCGTTCCGGCCAGCACGAGTATTCGCTCGGGCTCATCGCCTCGGTGATCGCCCATAAGGGCGAAGCGGCGGCCGAGGAATGGCTGCAGGGCGTCAAGGCGAACCTCGCCCACAAGCCCTCCGGCAACGACCGTTCGCAGGTCAAGAGCGTGTTTTCCGGCGAATGCGATATCGCCCTTGGCAACACCTACTACATGGGACTGATGGAAACCAACGAGAAGGAGCCCGAGCAGCAGAAATGGGCCGCCTCCGTCAAGGTCCTGTTCCCCAACGCCGAGGATCGCGGCACGCATGTCAACGTGTCGGGCGTGTCGATGGCCAAGTACGCGCCGCACCCGCAAGAGGCGCTGAAGTTGATGGAGTTTTTGGCCGGCGACGAGGCGCAGCGCATCTACGCCGAGGTCAACCACGAATATCCGGTGAAGCCCGGCGTCGCACCGTCGGCGCGCGTCCAGTCCTGGGGCCCGCTCACGGCGGATCAGATCCCGCTGTCCGAGGTCGCCAAATATCGCGCCAAAGCGAGCGAACTGGTCGACAAGGTCGGCTTCGACGACGGTCCGAGTTCGTAAGCGGGGCCCGTCGATCCCCCCCTCACCCAGCTTCGGGTAAGGCGCGGCCCAGTAGCCGCGCCAACCTTCGCATCCCTCTCCCGCAAGGGGCGAGGAAAGCAAGCCGGTCGCGGCGGCGCAATCCTACCTCTCCCCTGGCGGGAGAGGTCGACCGCCGCAGCGAAGCGGAGGCGGGCGGGTGAGGGGGTGATACGGACTCGATGAAAGCCGGTACGCGCGCCCCACCCCCATCACTCCGCGATCTCGTCGAGATAGGCGATCAGGGCGGCGACGTCGTCCGAGCCGAACTGAAACTCCGGCATGTCCGGATGGGCGGTGACGATGCCCTCGGCGAGCGCCTCTCCAAGCGATTCGAGCGGCCATTTGCGGGCGAATTCGCGAAACGGCGGCGCTTCGGCGAGCGGGCTTTCGTCGCTCTTGCCGATGGCGTGGCAGCCGGCGCAGCTTTTCTCGGCAAGCGCCCGGCCGATCTCGGCCGGGCTTTGCGCCCGCGCCCCGGTCGTCGCCGCGGCAAATGCCAACAGCAGGCCGGCAAGGGCGGTCGAGGCGAGGTGCGGCCATGGCCGGCGCGGAATTTCGCTTATGTCGCCTTCTTGCGCGGTTTTGCCGCCTTTTTCCCGAGGCCCCGCCGCGCGGCATCAAGCGCCTCCGGCGTATCGATGTCGACCAGCGCCGCCTCGTCCGCCTCGACCTCGGCCACGGCCTCGGCGTTGGCGCCGATCAGGTGGCGCGCGCCGACATCGCCCTTGACCGCCATCAGCGCGTCCCTGAAGCGGGTCGAGAACAGCACCGGGTTGCCGCGCTTCCCCTGATGCGTCGGTACGACGATGAGCCGCCCCAGGCGCGGCGAGAAGGCGCCGATGAGCCGATCGATGAGGCCCGCCGACACGCCCGGCATGTCGGCGAGGCAGACGATGACGCCGTCGGCCTCGGGCTTAAGCGCGGCAAGCCCGGTGCGCAGCGAGGTCGACAACCCTTGCGCGAAATCCGGGTTGTTGACGAAGGCGACCTTGAGCCCTTTGAGCGCCGCGCGCACCGCCTTTTCCATATGCCCGGTCACCACGGTCACCGGGCTTGCCTGGCTTGCGAGCGCCGCCTCGACCGCGCCACGGACGAGCGGCTTGCCGCCGAAATCCTCCAACAGCTTGTTGACGCCGCCCATGCGCCGCGAGCGGCCGGCGGCGAGCACCAGGGCGGCGACGCGCGGTTCCGGCTCGGCTTCCGCCGCCGCCCCGAGCCGCGGCTGCGGCCGCGTCTCGATTTCCATCAACAGGCCGCCCGCCCCCATGGCGGTGATGTCCTTGCGCTTCACCGGCAGGTCCGCGAGCAGGCGCTCCAGCACCCAGTCGAAGCCGTTCTCCTTGGGGCTGCGGGCGCAGCCCGGCGCGCCGATGACCGGCACCTTGCCGAGTTTGGCCAGCAGAAGCAGGTTTCCCGGATCGACCGGCATACCGAAGGCCTCGATCCTGCCGCCAGCGGCCTCGATGCCGGCCGGCACCATGTCGCGCCGGTCGATGATCGCCGACGCGCCGAAGACAATGACCGGGTCATGGCCTGCCTCGGTCAGCTTTTTCACCGCGGCTGCGATCTCTTCGGCCTCGTGGCGGCAGCGGATTTCCTCGCCGAGCGTCGAGCCGAGCGCCTCGAGCCGTTCGGCAAGCACCCGCCGCGTCTTGTCGAGCACCTTTTCCGCCGTACCGGCAACGCGCGTCTGGACCAACCCGGCGCGGTGCGCCGTCAACGGCTTGACGGCAAGGAGCGGCGCCGCCTTGCGGGCGAGAGCCAGCGCCGCGTCGAGGGATTTCCGGACCACCGAATAGGGAATGATCTTGACGGTGGCGACCATGCGCCCGGCCGCGACCTTGGCGAAGGGGTCGAGCGTCGCCAGGGTGATCGCCTCGTCGATGCGGTTGATGCGCCCCAGCGCCGCCGGGTCGACCTGCAACAGCCCGTCGGTCTCGGCGAACAGATTCACCCGGCCGGTGAAGGCCTTGTCGACGCGCACATGGGCGCCGGCGGCCGCTTCCGCCAGCAAGGCCGCGGCCCTGTTCTCGTGCACGTCGTCCTTTTCCAGACGCGCCGCCAGAATATCGTCGACGCCGCCGCGCATCAGCGCCTCGATATCGCTCTTCAGCAGGATCTGGCCCTTCTTGATGATCCCCTCGGCGTGGCGCAGCGAATGGGCCGAGATCGCGCCTTCGGCTCTCGCGACCTGGATGCGGCCGAATTTCATGAAGCGGCCTCCGGGCCGAGCCTGAGCGCGGCGGTGATCTCGGCCAGCACCGCGACGGCGATCTCGGCCGGGCTGACGGCGCCGATGTCAAGGCCGATGGGGGCGTGGATGCGGCCGATCCGGGCTTCGCTCAAGCCGGCCTGTTTCAGCCGCTCGACGCGCCTGCCATGGGTTTTCTGGCTCCCCAGCGCTCCGACATAGAAGCAGTCGGTGTTCAGCGCATGGATCAGCGCCGGGTCGTCGATCTTGGGGTCGTGGGTCAGTGTGGCGAGCGCCGTATAGCGGTCGACGCCGAGCCGCGGCAGCACCTTGTCCGGCCATTCGGTGAGGAGATTCACGTCGGGAAACCGCTCCGGCGTCGCAAAGGCGGTGCGCGGGTCGATGATGGTGACGTCGAAGCCGGCCGCGCGCGCCATCGGATAGAGTGCCTGGCTGATATGCACCGCGCCGATGACGACAAGCCGCGGCGGCGGCACGAAGACGTTGAGGAATACTTCTTCGCCGCCCTCCTCCACGACGCCGCTCTTGCCCCGTCGGAAGGCCTTCCGGTAGCTTTCCGTCAACGCGCCAGATCCGTCCAATTCGCTTTCCTTGACAAGCACTTGCGACCCAGACTTGAGCCGGGTCGCAAGCAGCACCGCGCGCCGTGCCGCGCGCTCCTCGTTGAGGATGCCGAGGGTTTCGAGATCCATCTAGTCCAGTTTCTCCACATAGACGCGGATCTTGCCGCCGCAGGAAAGCCCCACCTGCCACGCCGTCTCGTCGGCGACGCCGAACTCCAACAGCTTGGGCTTGGCGCTCTCCAGGACCTCCTTCGCCTCGGTGACGACGGCGCCCTCGACGCAGCCGCCCGACACCGAGCCCTCGAAATTGCCTTCCCCGTCGATGACGAGCTGGCTGCCGGCCGGACGCGGCGCCGAGCCCCAGGTCGAGACCACGGTGGCGATGGCAACCTCGCGGCCGGCCTCGCGCCACGCCTGCGCCCGCTTCAAAAGATCGCTCTTATCGCTCATGTCAGCCTCCTTGTCCCCGCGCTCTAGAGCGGTTCATGGTTATAGGAAACCATTTGACCGGGATGATTTTGCGCCGTGGCCAGGCGCGGCTCGCCGGGCGATGTGGTGCATCGGCCAACAGCCGCAACACCGCCACGGCGCAAAAGAACCTTAGCCTTCGGTGGGCCAAATCGGCCCACCGGGTTCGTTGCGGCGCTCGCCCGATATCCCGTATCGCGCGTCGCGGCCCACGCCTGCCCGGATGAACC
>JAUYJB010000010.1 GCA_030688605.1 Hyphomicrobiales bacterium | reverse complement strand
GCAACCTCCTGGGCGTAGGCCGGGAGCACGGAAAGGCCCAAAATCCCGATCGGGAACAGGACGGCCCGTGCGAACGATCTGACGTTGTACATTTGCGTTCTCCTTTCCTCGGATCGCCGCTCAGAGCGCATCCGCGTCCGTCTCGCCGGTCCTGATCCGGACGGCGCTGTCAATAGCGAAGACGAAGATCTTGCCGTCGCCGATCTCGCCGGTGCGGGCCGCGTTGGTGATCGCCTCGACGGCCCGGTCGGCCATGTCGGCGGCAACGACGACCTCGATCTTGAGTTTCGGCACGAAGTTCACGGCATATTCCGCGCCGCGGTAGATCTCGGTATGGCCCCGCTGGCGGCCATACCCCTTCACTTCCGTGACCGTCAGGCCCTGGACGCCGATCTCGGTCAGCGCTTCGCGCACCGCGTCCAGCTTGAACGGCTTGATCACAGCCATCACGATTTTCATGGGTCGCTCCCCCGTGTCTCCGGTGGCTCCGCGCCCGACCGCACGATCGGGCAGCACGCCGCGCGCGGCGCGATGCCGCGGGGCGCGCAAAAAGCTAAATCAATTAGCATGCCAGATTCGCGGTATTGCCGTAAGATCTTGATTTATTTGTCGTATTTCGCCCAGGGGCCGCCGCTCGCCCGGCCGTGAGCCGCCGAAGTTGCCTAATAATTAATCAAATATGAAGCTTTGCCTAACAATTCGCCAATTTTCGCGGAAACAGTCGCTCCGCGCGGCTGCCTCACGCCTTCGGCCGCGCCTTGCGGATCAAGCCCTCCTGCGCGGCGGAGGCGACGAGCGTGCCGTCGCGGGTGAAGATCGAGCCGCGGTTGAAGCCGCGCGCGCCATAGGCCGACGGGCTTTCCTCGGCATAGAGCAGCCAGTCGTCGGCGCGGAACGGGCGGTGGAACCACAGCGCGTGGTCGAGGCTGGCAAGCTGCAGATCGCGGTCGAAGATCGAGCGGCCATGGGCGAGCAGCGAGGTGTCGAGCAGCGTCATGTCGGAGGCGTAGCCGAGCGCGCATTGGTGCAGCGCCGGGTTGTCGGGCATGGGGCCGGTGGTGCGGAACCAGATGTTCTGCACCGGCCGCGGCGTTTCCTTGGCGCGGGGCTTTTCCTTGGCGATGTAGCGGCTCAGGTCGACGGGCTTGAGCTCGATCGGCCGGTCGCGCTCCCAGAAGCGGCGCACATTCTCCGGCACCAAGTCGATGAAACGCTCCTTGAGCTCCTTTTCGCTTGGCAGGCTTTCCGGTGCCGGCACGTCGGGCATCGCCAATTGATGCTCGAAGCCCTCTTCGGCGTTGTGGAACGAGGCGCCCATGGAGAAGATCGCCCGTCCATGCTGGATCGCGACCACCCGGCGGGTGGTGAAGCTGCCGCCGTCGCGGATGCGGTCGACGTGATAGACGATCGGCACGTCGGGGTCGCCGGGCAGGATGAAATAGCCGTGCAGCGAGTGCATGGCGCGGTCTTCCACCGTGCGCATGGCTGCGACCATGGCCTGGCTGACGACGAGGCCGCCGAAGACGCGCTGCCAGCCGACCTCGAGGCTGCGGCCGCGAAAGATATTGTGCTCGATCGGTTCGAGATCGAGGATCGCGATCAGGTTTTCCAGCGCCTTGGATCGGGGTCTGGTCTCGGACATGGGCGTGCGGCCTTGCCTGCGGGCGGCGACGCGCTCGGGCGCGCGCGAAAGGCTGGCGGGATTTGGACTATTGGGCTAGGCCTCTGGGAGCCACCCTGTCAAGCTTGGGGTCGAGTTCAGATGCCGAAACGCGTGGATGGAACGGCCGACATCGTCATCGCCGGCGGCGGATTCGTCGGCTCCGCGCTGGCGCTGGCGCTCGCCGGGCCCGCGGACGCGGCCTCCGGCCTCTCGGTCGCGGTGCTCGATGCTGGCCCCGCCAGGGGCGGCGGGCCGACCGACCAGCGGGCAAGCGCCGTCACGGCGGCGAGCCGGCGCATGCTCATGCGTCTCGGCGCCTGGTGCGACCTCGACCGGCTCGCCCAGCCGGTCGCCGAGATGGTCATCACCGACAGCCGGCTCGACCAGGCGGCGCGGGTCCCCTTCCTTGTCTTCCAGACCGAGGAAGGCGCCGACGACGGCATGCCGGCGGCGTGGATCGTCGAGAACCCGCATCTGGCGAAAACGCTTGGGGGCGCGGTTCGGCGCCATCGCGGCATCGCAATCAGCCACGGCGTCCGCGTTGCCGGTTTCGAGCCCGACGGCGCCGGCGTCACGGTGCGGACGGACGGCGGTCGATCTTTCCGCGCGCGCCTGCTGGTCGCAGCCGCCGGCGCCGGCGCCGGCCTCAACCGGCTTGCCGGCATCCGCGGCATCGCCTGGGATTACGGCCAGTGGGCGTTGGCGGCGACGATCCGCCCGGGCCGCGACCATGCCGGCAAGGCGGTGCAGCACTTCCTGCCGGCGGGCCCGTTCGCCATGCTGCCGCTCAGGAACCGGCGCGGCTCGCTGGTGTGGACCGAGGGGCGGGAAGAGGCGCGGCGGCTGATCGGCCTTGACGAGCCGGCGTTCATCGTCGAGCTCACTCGCCGCCTCGGCCGCCAGTTCGGCGCGCTCGCCCTTGCCGGGCCGCGCCAGGCCTTTCCACTCGGCTTCTTCATGGCCAGGGACTTCATCGCCCCGCGCTTCGCGCTCGCCGGCGATGCCGCGCACCGCTTCCATCCGCTCGCCGGCCAAGGGGTCAATATCGGCTTCAAGGATGCCGCGGCCCTTGCCGAGACGGTGCTGGAAGCAGCCCGGATTGGCCTCGACATCGGCGCCTTGTCGGTGCTCGAGCGCTATCAGCGCTGGCGCCGCTTCGACACCGCTGGCCTGGCGCTCGCCACCGACGCGCTCAACCGGCTGTTCTCGAACGACAGCGACCTGGCGCGGATCGCCCGCGACGTCGGCTTAGGCCTCGTCGAGCGCCTGCCAGGGCTGAAGCGCGCCTTCGTCAGGGAAGCCGCCGGCGACACCGGCACCCTGCCGCGGCTCCTGCGCGGCGAGGCGGTCTGAGACCGCCCCGTCTTCACTCCCATTAACCATGATTATCGAAACCGACCTCTTTTTTTCGCGGTTTTCCGCGATTCCTCCCCGAAAGTTATCCCCGCTCTTCTGAGCGCCCTCAGACTCGGACGCATCTTCTCCCTCGCGGGGGCCGCGGCCAGCCCTCATTCGTCGTCACCCGGGCTGACCGGGTGACCCAGTATCCGTCGTGCCCGATCATTGACGCTGGGGGTTACTGGCCCCCGGGTCGTGCCGAAGGCAGGCCCGAGGATAAACTCCGCCACGAGGGGGGCCAAAAAAGCCGCGTCTCGAAGGATGAGGGCAATGGCGTTTTCGCAAATTCCTTCGTCATGACGCGCGCGCGCAAAACGCGTAACATGGCCGCAAAAGGGAGAGGCAAGGGAGGTCCCATGGCTGGCGTTCGTTCGGTTCTCGGCTTGACGGTGATGCTGGTCGCGGGCTTTGCGAGTTTCGCGGCCACGGCCCAGCCCGCCTCGACCTCGTGCCTCGCGGTTTCGGGCAGGCCCGCGCCGGTCATCCAGGCCGCCTTCCGGCCTGCCGCGCAAGCCCAGGACCCTGGAGCGCGTTCGGACGCAAGACCGCTCCTCGCTCAAGCCGGCCGCGCGCTCGAGGCCAACGAGACCCGGCTTACCTATATCCAGCATTCGACGTTCCTGATCGAAAGCGCGCAAGCGGTGCGGATCGCCACCGACTATACCGGCTATGCCGGGCCCGGCGTGGCGCCGGACGTCGTCACCATGAACCGGGCCCACGAGACCCACTACACCGACCATCCCGACCCGGCGATCAAGCACGTGCTGCGCGGCTGGAACCCGGAGGGTGCATACGCCGAGCACCATCTGCAGATCGGCGACGTGCAAATCCGCAACGTGCCGACGAACATCCGCGGCCGGGACGGCGGCACGGTGGAGTTCGGCAACTCCATCTTCATTTTCGAGATGGTCGGCCTGTGCATCGCCCATCTCGGCCACCTGCATCACGAGCTCACCGCCCAGCAGCTCGGCCAGATCGGCGTCATCGACGTGGTGCTGGTTCCGGTCGACGGCAGCTATACGCTGGACCTTCCGGGCGTCGTTGAGGTGTTGAAGAGCCTGCACGCGCGCCTCATCGTGCCGATGCATTATTTCAGCGGCTTCAGCCTGAACAGGTTCCTGGAGCGCATGCGGCCTTACTATTCGGCGCGGTTTGCCGATTCCCCCTCGGTGGTGGTGTCGCGGGCCATGCTGCCGGAGACGCCTGAAATCCTCGTCCTGCCGCCGCTATAGGGAGAGCGGGCTAGAGCGGTTCATGGTTATAGGGAACTATTTGACCGGGATGATTTTGCGCCGTGGCCAGGCGCGGCTCGCCGGGCGATGCGGTGCATCGGCCAACAGCCGCAACACCGCCACGGCGCAAAAGAACCCGGCCTTCGGTGGGCCAAATCGACCCACCGGGTTCGTTGCCGCGCTCGCCCGATATCCCGTATCGCGCGTCGCGCCGCGCCTGCCCGGATGAACCGATTTGGCCCATCGAATTGATCCCCTATAACCATGAACCGCTCTAGAATTGCGCCGATGGTCGACCAGACGCGGTTAACAGATGGTAAACGGGGGACCGGAAGCCATTGCGCCAACCCGTCATTCCCGCGCAAGCAGGAATCCATTGGCCTTGGTCGGGGCAAACGCGTCGACACCTTTCGCCAGGACTGCGCAAGGAGCAATGCCAATGGGTCCCCGTTTTCACGGGGACGACGATTGAGGCTCGCCGCTTACATCTACCCCCGGATGACGCTCTTGCCGGCGTAGCGGGCGCGCGGGCCCAGCTCCTCCTCGATACGGATGAGCTGGTTGTATTTGGCGAGCCGGTCGGAGCGGGACAGCGAGCCGGTCTTGATCTGGCCGCAATTGGTGGCCACCGCCAGATCGGCGATGGTCGCATCCTCGGTCTCGCCGGAGCGGTGCGAGATGACCACGGTGTAGGCGGCCTTGTGCGCGGTCTCCACCGCCTCCAGCGTCTCGGTGAGGGTGCCGATCTGGTTGACCTTGACGAGGATCGAATTGGCGATTTTCTTGGCGATGCCCTCGCGCAGGCGCTCCGGATTGGTGACGAAGATGTCGTCGCCGACGAGCTGGATCCTGGCCCCCAGCCGTTCGGTCACGTGCCGCCAGCCCTCCCAATCGTCCTCGGCCATGCCGTCTTCGATGGAGACGATCGGATAGCGGTTAACAAGCGCTTCCAGATAATCGACCATGCCGGCGGAATCGAGCTTTTTCCCTTCGCCCTCGAGCACATACTTGCCCTTGGCGAAGAATTCCGAGGCGGCCGGGTCGAGCGCCAGAACCACGTCCTCGCCGGGCTTGTAGCCGGCCCGCTCGATCGACTTGACGATGAAGGCGAGCGCCTCGTCGGCGGAGGCGAGATTGGGCGCGAAGCCGCCCTCATCGCCCACATTGGTGTTGTGGCCGGCGTCGGAAAGCGCCCCTCTCAGGGTGTGGAACACTTCCGAGCCGATGCGCACCGCGTCCGCCAGCGTCTCGGCGCCGACCGGCACGATCATGAATTCCTGGATGTCGATCGGGTTGTCGGCATGGGCGCCGCCATTGATGATGTTCATCATCGGCACCGGCAACAGGCGGGCGCCGGCGCCGCCGACATAGCGGTAAAGCGGCAGGCCCGTCGACTGCGCCGCAGCCTTGGCGACGGCGAGCGACACGCCGAGAATGGCGTTGGCGCCGAGGCGGCCCTTGTTCGGCGTGCCGTCGAGCGCGACCATCGTCTCGTCGATGGCGACCTGGCCTTCCGCGTCCATGCCGGCGATGGCCTCGAAGATCTCCGTGTTGACCGCCTTGACGGCGCCGCGCACGCCCTTGCCGTGATAGCGCTGGCCGCCGTCGCGGCGCTCGACCGCCTCGTGCTTACCCGTAGAGGCGCCGGACGGCACCGCGGCGCGGCCGAGAACGCCGTCTTCGAGCAGGACATCGACCTCGACGGTCGGATTGCCGCGCGAATCGAGGATTTCCCGCGCGACGACATCGGTGATTGCGGGCATGGGGCGGTCTCCTTCGCGCAAGCCGTCGGCAACAGGTCTGGCGCGCAGCTCTTATGAAAGCCTTGCCGGCCGCTGTCAAAGGCCGCGGTGTCGCCCCGGCTCGGCTTGACCGGGCCGGCATGCGATAACAGACTGCGGCGGCACAACCGCGGGGGGCGGAAGGGATGACGATCAAGACGACGAAGCTCGGCAAGAAGGCGCCGCTGCCGGCCGCCCCGGAGGAGGCCGAACTCGACCGGGTGGCCAATCCGCATACCGACGCCCCCTACGGCGTGCGCTTCACCTGTCCCGAATTCACCTGCCTGTGCCCGATCACCGGCCAGCCCGACTTCGCCCATCTGGTGATCGACTATGCGCCGGACCGCTGGATCGTGGAATCGAAGTCGCTGAAGCTCTATCTCTCCTCGTTCCGCAACCACGGCGCCTTCCACGAGGACTGAACGGTGGCCATCGCCAAGCGGATCGTCGATTGCCTTAAGCCCCACTATCTGCGCATCGGCGGCTACTGGTATCCGCGCGGCGGCATCCCGATCGACGTCTTCTGGCAATGGGGCAAACCGCCGAAAGGCCTGTGGCTGCCGGATCAGGGCGTGCAAGCCTATCGCGGCAGGGGGTAGGGGGTGAGCACGCTGATCATCACCAACGGCGAGGCCGCGGTCGGTCTTGTACGGGCAGCGGAGTTGTGCGACGCCGCCTTCGCTTGGAACGACGTTCTGCACGAGGGGCCGGTGCCGCTGACGCCCGATCTCGCCTCATTGTCGACGCTGCGCGCCGACTATTTCGCCGGTCTCGGCGATATCCAGGCCAAGACGGTGCATGAGCGCTTCGCCGCGCGCGACCGGGCCTTCCTGGAGCACCGGCGTTACGACCGCGTGTCGCTGTGGTTTGAACAGGACCTCTACGACCAACTCCAAGTCATTCAGATTCTTGACGAAATGTCCGGACGGAACGGGCGTGGACACGGACTTTTCCTGCTCCAGGCGCCAAGCCATATCGGCGCCCAAAAGCCGGATGATCTGGCCGGCCTGTGCGAACTTCAAGAAGAGGTCAGCCTCGACCAGCGCGCCATCGCCAGAGCCGCGTGGACCGCCTACCGGCAGCCGCAGCCGGGCGCCTGGGCGGGCTTCATCGACGCCGACACCGGCGCGCTGCCGCATCTGAAGGCGGCCATCGCCCGCTCGGTCCAGGACCTGCCGGCGCCGGGAACCGGCCTGTCGCGCACCGAGGCGCAGATCCTGCTCGCCGTCTCCAAGGGAGCCGACGCGCCGCACATCGTGTTCCGGGTCGTACAGCAGCTCGAACAGGCGGCCTTCATGGGCGATTTGTCGTTCTGGCGGTGGATCGACGGGCTTGCCTTCGCGCCGGTGCCGCTGATCAAGGGCGTGCGCGAGGGCGGCATCGCCGCGGCGCGCAACCGCGAGGAGGTCCGCGCCTATCTGATGGCGACATTGTCGGTGAGCGATGCCGGGCGGGCGGTGCTCGCCGGCAAGGCCGACTTCACGGCGCTGAACCCGATCGACCGCTGGCTCGGCGGCACCCACCTGACCAAGGGCAATCTGTGGCGCTGGGACGAAGCGACCGGCACGCTGATCGCACCGCGGGGAAAGGGTTAGAGCCCCTTGGCCAACCGGTCGAAGGCCATCAATTGCCTCACCAGCCCTTCGAACTCGGCAAGCGGCAGCATGTTCGGCCCGTCGGAAGGCGCGTTGTCGGGATCGGGGTGGGTCTCGATGAAGACGCCGGCGACGCCGACGGCGACCGCCGCGCGGGCAAGAACCGCGACGAACCTACGCTCTCCACCGGAAGAGGTCCCCTGCCCGCCCGGCTGCTGCACCGAATGGGTGGCGTCGAAAATCACCGGGCAGCCGGTCAAGGCCAGCTGCGGCAGGGCGCGCATGTCGGAAACGAGCGTGTTGTAGCCGAAGCTCACGCCGCGCTCGGTGACCAGCACATTGGGGTTTCCGGAAGCGGTGATCTTGTCGACGACGTTCCGCATGTCCCAGGGGGCGAGGAACTGACCCTTCTTCACATTGATGACGCGTCCGGTCTCGGCCGCGGCGACCAGGAGGTCGGTCTGCCGGCACAGGAAGGCCGGAATCTGCAATATGTCGACGGCTTCGGCTACGGATGCGCATTGCGCCGGCTCGTGCACGTCGGTGAGCACGGGAAGCCCGGTCGTCTCGCGGATTTCGGCAAAGACCGAAAGCGCCGGCTCAAGCCCCACCCCGCGGGCGCTTTTCAGGCTGGTGCGGTTGGCCTTGTCGAAGCTGGTCTTGTAGACGAGGCCGATCTTGAGCCTTGCCGCGATCTCCTTCAGCGCCGCCGCGACCTCGAGCGCGTGGGCGCGGCTTTCCATCTGGCAGGGGCCGGCGATCAGCGTCAGCGGCGCGTCATTGGCGAAGCGGACGCCGCCGACGGTGACGACCGGGTTGGGCTTGACGCTATGGGCTCTCATGGCGCGCCACCTTACTCCGGCAGCGGGCGGCGATACAATCGACACGGGCGGCATGCCGCAACGCCCAATGCCGCTCTAGCCCGCGAGGTCGAACTCGACCCACAGCGGATAATGATCCGACATCCGGTATTGCAGGGACTGTTTGGTCATGCCGATATCGGTGTAGAGCAAGGATACGAAATTGAAGGTTCCGGCGGTGCGCAATTCCAGGTCCAGGAGCTGGCGCTGGCCCTTCGTGAACCAGGCGATCTGGTCGTAGAATTTCTCAAGCTCGGCCTGGCCGGGGCTGGCGAAGATCGAGCGCGGCACCTGATTGAGCTGCACCGGGACCTCGAGCCCGGTGGAGACGAAGGCCTGCCAGAGATCGTCGTCCTTGCGGTCGATGTTGAAGTCGCCGAGCGCGATCAGATTGTGGTGCCAGCGGTTGGTCTGCGCGGCCCATTCCTTCATCCAGCGCGCGATGGCCTGCAATTCGGGGACCCGATCGGCGGAGCTGTCGCCATAGTCGACGTGCAGGGTGACGAGTATGAGGGTTTGCGTTCCAGAGCGGAAACTGACCGCGTAGGGGGTTCGCGCGAACTGCTTCTTCAGCGCCGTCTCGCCGATCTCGTCGAGCCATTCCCGCGGCACGACGAGCTCGCCGGCAAGTCCCGACAGCTCCACGCGGGTGCGGTCATAGACGAAGGCGAGCCGCTCCGCGCCCGCATCCGCGCCCTTGGCGACATCGGTCATCAGGAAGCCCCAGTTGGACCCCAGCGTCTTGATCATGGTGCGCAGGGCCTTCAGGTCGCCGGTTACTTCCTGCACGGCAATCACGTCGAAGCGCGACAGGATCTCGGTGATCGCCCACAGCGCCCGCCGGTCGCGTTTTGGACTGGCGTTGCCGGTGGCCGTCCAGGCGTCGTTCTTGTCGTAGAGCGACCCGAAATCCTTGATGTTCCAGGTGGCGACGAGAAGATTGCGGATGGCGTCGCGCTTCGGCGGAACGGTCTCGTCGAGGCGGCTCTTCAGCGCCGCCATCTCGTCGCGGACGATCTGCGGCGTGCCCGGCGCGTTGAGGGATGGAAGCGGCTCCGACATGGCGTGCCAGCCTACAGCGTCCGCGGCGTGATTTACAATTGGCATGGCCGGCCGGCGGAAACGCGCCGCCGATGGCAGGCCGCCGCCCGACGAAACGAAAAATCTGCCACGCCTCCGGGTCGATATTATAGTCTTTCGCAAGGCACGGGCGGCAGGCGCGCTTTGGACGGATGACCGACGAGCAATGCCGGCAGCGGGGGATGTCGATGTTCGAGTGGGTCAAGAAGCTTGTTACCGGACGGGGCTTCTCGACGGTCGAGGAAAGGCTGCGCTACTATCTCAGCGTCAGCGACACGATCCTCGCCTTCTCATTCTTCTCGCTGATCTTCGGAATCAAGCTGCGCCTCAGGCAGTATTTCGGAACCACTGAAGCCATCGACATCGCCAGACAGGCGACGAAGGCCAATTTCTTTTCCACCTTGTGGATCTAAACCCAGGACATGGGCGCCATCGCGCTGTTGGCCCTGTTCACCTTCGTCTGGTACTTCCTCTACAAGCGGGCGGTGCGCAACGAGATCGAGATCGTCACCAGGCTCTATTCGAAGTTCAATCCGCCGCACGACTGGGAAAGCATGATCGGCAGGTCGTGGGCGCCGATCCTGGCGGTGTTGATGACGTTGACTTTCATCGCGCTCGCCTGGTTTATCGACCGGATCCAGATCTATTGCGTCATTCTGATGCTGATGGGCATCCAGGACGTGCGCGGCAACAGTTTCGTGCGGCGCAACCTGGCCAAGCACTTCATCGACCAGCGCTATGTCCCGCTCGACAGCGACCTGCACAAGCCGTTCATCATGCGCCGGCGCGAGATCGCCGAGGAGTATTGGATCAACCGGCCGCATATCGAGCGCATCGGCCTGATGATCGTCGGCTTCATGCTGGCCTTTCTGGCGGCGATCTCGGAGCAGGTCATCGGCATCAAGGTCTGGAAGGAAGTCCCATATCTGATTGTTATTTTTACCATCTTCGCCAACGAGGTGACGATGGTGCGCTGGCGTCGCCTGCGCGACAAGGCGTTGGAAACGGTCGATCTGGAGCAGGAACACGCCGACCGCCGCCGAACCGGAGAGCTGACCCCGGAGATGACGGCCACTCCGCCGCCTGCCCCAAGCGCATGATCGGTCCCATGCAAGGGCCATGGCCGGCCCCCGGCCCACGCTCACACCAGCCGGCTCTGCTCCACAGCGGCGCCGATGAAGGAGGCGAACAGCGGGTGCGGCGCGAAAGGCTTCGATTTCAGCTCGGGGTGGAACTGAACGCCGAGGAACCAGGGATGGTCCGGAATCTCGATGGTTTCCGGCAATAGCCCGTCGGGCGAGACGCCGGAGACGATCATGCCCGCCGCCTCGAGCTTCTCGCGGTAGCGCATATTGACCTCGGAGCGGTGACGGTGGCGCTCGGAGATGATCTGGCCGCCGTAGATCCGGGCGATCCGGGTGGCGGCGCCGAGACGCGCCTCATAGGCGCCAAGCCGCATGGTGCCGCCGAGATCGCCGCCGGCGGCCCGCGTTTCCAGTTCGTTGCCCCGCATCCATTCGGTCATCAGGCCGATCACCGGCTCGTCGGTCGGCCCGAACTCGGTCGAATTGGCCGCGGCGATGCCGGCCATGTTGCGCGCCGCCTCGATGACCGCCATCTGCATGCCGAAGCAGATGCCGAAATAGGGCACGCGCCGGGTGCGGGCGAAACTCGCCGCCGCGATCTTGCCTTCCGCGCCGCGCTCGCCGAAGCCGCCCGGCACCAGGATGCCATTGACGCCTTCCAGATACGGCGCCGGGTCCTGCTGCTCGAAAATCTCCGACTCGATCCACTCGACGCCGACCTTGACCTTGTTGGCAATGCCGCCATGGACGAGCGCCTCGTTGAGCGACTTATAGGCGTCCTTGAGGCCGGTATATTTGCCGACGACGGCGATGCGCACCTCGCCTTCCGGGTTGCGGATGCGCTCGGAAATTTCGCGCCAGCACGAAAGATCCGGCTCCTGATCCGCCGGCAGGCCGAACGCCTCCAATACCTCCCTGTCAAAACCCTCGGCGTGATAGGCGAGCGGCACCTCGTAGATGGAGCCGACGTCGAGGGCCTGGATCACGGCGCTTTCGCGCACATTGCAAAACAGTGCCACCTTGCCCCGCTCATTGTCAGGGATCGGCCGGTCGGTACGGCACAAAAGCACGTCCGGCTGGATGCCGATGGAGCGCAATTCCTTAACCGAGTGCTGGGTCGGCTTGGTCTTGAGTTCGCCGGCGCTCGGAATCCACGGCAGCAGAGTCAGGTGGACATAGACCGCGGAGCCGCGCGGCAGATCGTTGCCGAGCTGGCGGATCGCCTCCAGGAACGGCAGCCCCTCGATGTCGCCGACCGTGCCGCCGATCTCGCAGAGGACGAAATCGACATCCTCGTTGCCGGCGAGCACGAACGCCTTGATGGCGTCGGTGACGTGGGGAATGACCTGCACGGTGGCGCCGAGATAGTCGCCGCGCCGCTCCTTGGCGATGATCTCCTGATACACCCGTCCGGTGGTCACATTGTCGGCCCGGGTCGCCGGCCGGCCGGTGAAGCGCTCATAATGGCCGAGATCGAGATCGGTCTCCGCGCCGTCGTCGGTGACATAGACCTCGCCGTGCTGATAGGGGCTCATGGTGCCCGGGTCGACGTTGAGATAGGGGTCGAGCTTGCGCAGGCGCACCGAGAAGCCCCGCGCCTGCAACAGTGCGCCGAGCGCCGCGGATGCAAGACCCTTTCCTAGAGATGAGACCACGCCGCCGGTGATGAAGATGTACCGCGCCATGGGCTTGCAGAATACACGAGTCGGGGGATGCGCCAACGCTCTTCTGCCGGCCATCCACGCAAAAGGCGCGGAATTGCGGAAGCGGACCGAAAAAGATGCGCCAACTTATTGAGATTGCGGCACTTGCGGACCTTGCGGGACCTGCGGCGCGGCCGGGGTCGGCTGTTCGCGCTTCAGAAGCGGCAGCGCGCCGCCCTCGCCTTCGGCGGGCTGGCCGGTCTCGCTTTTGCCGACCCCTTCGAGGATCGATTTCGGCGCACCGCGCTGGGTGGCGACGAGGGTCAGCGCGATCGAGGTAGCGAAAAACGCCGCCGCGAGGATCGCCGACGCCCGCGTCAGGGCGTTGGCGGCGCCGCGGCCGCTCATCAGACCGCCGCCCCCGCCGCCGATGCCGAGCGCGCCGCCTTCGGAGCGCTGCAACAGCACCGTGCCGACAAGGGCCGCCACGATCATCAAATGAATGACGATGAGAACCGTTTCCATCGCGTCCGTGTCCACTGTCGCGGGGTTTAGGCCGCAGGCTTTCTAACCGATCGAGATGGCAACTTCCAGTTCCGTGTTCAACCTATTCTTGCGGGAAATTCTGTAAATCGATCCATCGTCCTCGTCGCCCCCGGACTTGATCCGGGGGCCTATTCCATATCCGGGGGCCTATTCCATCGGCCCCTCGGTTTGCCGAGGCGTAACGGAATGGATTGCCCGGTCAAGCCCGGCAATAACGGAGGAGAAGGGGTGCAAGGGCGCCTCAGCGATAGGCGGCGACGATGCCGAGAAAATCCGACGCCTTGAGGCTAGCGCCGCCGACGAGCGCGCCGTTGACGTTGGCGACGGCCATCAATTCGGCGGCGTTGCCGGGCTTTACCGAGCCGCCATAGAGAATGCGCATGGCGCCCCCCTCCCCGCCGACAAGCTTGTCGAGTTCGCCGCGGATCATCGCGTGCACTTCGGCGACATCGTCGGGCGTCGGGGTGAGGCCGGTTCCGATCGCCCACACCGGCTCGTAGGCGATGATCGTGTCGCTCGCCCTGGCATTTTCGGGAAGCGAGCCGGAAAGCTGGCCGGCGACCACGGCAAGCGTGTTTCCGGCGTGGCGCTCGGCCTCCGTTTCGCCGACGCAGACGATTGCCGCAAGGCCCGCCCGGTGCGCGGCCTTCGCCTTGGCGCGCACCAGCGCGTCGCTCTCGCCATGGTCGGCGCGTCGTTCCGAATGCCCAACGATGACGGCGACCGCGCCGGCGTCGGCCAGCATCTCGGCCGAGATGTCGCCGGTATGGGCGCCGGAAGGCGCGGTGTGGCAGTCCTGGGCGCCGATGGCGACGGGACCGTCCTTCGCCTCAGCGGCGAAGGCGGCAAGAAGGGTTGCCGGCGGACAGATCATGACATCGGCTGAAGGCGGCGTGCCGCCGGTAAGGCCCGCCAAGAGGACGCCAAGCTCGCCGGATGAGCCTTTCAGCCCGTTCATCTTCCAATTGCCCGCGACGAGCGCGCGAATTGCGGCCATGGTCTCCTCCGCGTTGTCATTGGACCCGGTCTCAGGGCCTCGTTTAGCAGCCTACCTTGGCGCCGGAAAGCCGCGAAGCCCGCCTTGCTGGGCTTGTATCGCTTCCCTAAGATGCGCCGCCCTTGATCCGGCGGCATAACAGGAGTAGGCAACCGGCGGGAAATCATGCGTTCGACAGCGATTGCACATGCTTGACTCATTGCGAAAACACGCCGGCGGATGGGTCGCCAAGATCTTCATCAGCCTTCTCGTCCTGAGCTTCGCGGTCTGGGGCGTTGCCGACATTTTCAGCGGCTACCGATCGCAAAGCCTGGCGACCGTCGGCGATACGGACATTTCGGTCGAGGAATTCCGCTTCGCCTTTCAGAACGAAATGCGCGAGGCGAGCCGCCAGCTCGGCCGCTCGATCAGCCTCGATCAGGCCCGCGCGCTCGGCCTCGACGGGCAGGTTCTGGGGCGCATGATCGGCGAGGCGACGCTCGACAACGACGCGCGCGAAAAGAAGCTCGGCATCACCACCGAGGCGGTCGCCCGCTCGATCGCCCAGGATCCCACTTTCCGCGATTCCTTCGGCAATTTCAGCCGCTTCAATTTCGAGCAGGTGCTACGCAGCAACGGGCTCAGCGAGGCCGGCTACGTGACCCGCCAGCGCGAACTGCAAATGCGCCTGCAGATCGCCGGCGCCGTCGGCGCCAGCAGCGGCGCGCCGGAGGTGCTTATCGAGGCGGTGCACCGCTTCACCGAAGAGCGCCGCACCATCGCCTATGTGGTGCTGACGGCAGCGGGGCTCGGCCCCATTCCGGCGCCGGACGAGGCGACGCTGGAAGCGTATTTCGAGGCCAATAAGGGGCGCTTCCGCGCTCCGGAGCTGCGCGAGATCGAGATCATCGCCGTCGCCCCGGCGGCGCTGAGGGCCAAGGTCGAGGTGCCAGAGGCGGACATCACCGCAATCCTGGAGCTGCGCGGCGGCAGCTTGTCCACCCCGGAACGGCGCGAGGTGCAGCAGATCGTTTTCACCTCGCGGGAGGAGGCCAAGGCCGCCGCCGACAAGATCGCCGCCGGCAGCGTTTTTCTCGACATCGCCAAGGAGCGCGGCCTGTCGGAGACGGACGTGTCGCTGGGCCTGGTCGAGAAATCGGGCATCGTCGACCAGGCGGTGCGCGATGCCGCCTTCGCGCTCAAGGAAGGCGAGGTCAGCGCGCCCGTGGCCGGGCGCCTCGGCACGGTGCTGGTGCGGGTCACGAAGATCGAGCCGGCCAAGGAAAAGCCGCTGGCCGAGGTGCGCGAGGAAATCCGCCGCGAGCTCGCCGTCAAGAAGGCGAGCGAAAGGGTGCTCGATCTCTACGACGCCATCGAGGACCAGCGTGCGACCGGAGCGCCGTTTAGCGAAATCGCGGGCAAGCTCGACCTGCCCTATCGCCGCATCGCGGCCATCGACGCGCAGGGCCGCGACGCCGCCGGCGCGCCGGTCGCCGACCTGCCGGCCGCGCAGGACGTCATGCAGACCGCCTTCGAGACCGACCCGGGCGTCGAGCTCGACGCGCTGCAAACCGTCGGCGGTGGCTTCGTCTGGCTCAACGTGCTCAACGTCACGGAGGAACGCGACCGCAGCCTCGATGAGGTGCGCGGCAAGGTCGAAGAGGCATGGCGCGCGGAGAAAACCGGCGAACAGCTTGCCGCCAAGGCCGACGAGCTGCTCGAGCGCCTGAAGGACGGCGCCAGCCTGGAAACGATCGCGCGGGAAATGGGTACGCCGGTGACGACGACCCAGCCGGTGAAGCGCGGCGCCAGCGACAGCGACCTTTCGCCGGCGGCAATCCAGACCGCGTTCGCCACGCCCGACCAGGGCTTAGCCGCCTCGCAGCACGCCAACGGAAACGACCGCGTTCTGATGCAGGTGCGCGGCCTCGAACTGCCTGACTTCGACCCTTCGAGCGCGGCCGGCAAGCGCATCATCGAGGGCATCGATGCGAGCCTCGCCAACAGCCTGCTCAACGACTATGTCTTCGCCAAACAGGAACGCTTCAGCGTCAAGATCAACCAGCAGAGCCTGCAAACGCTGCTTGGCGAGAACTGACCGGCCTAAGGGCGACGTTCACGATGAGCGGCACCAGGACCCCCATTCATCGCAATGACCCCCACCCTACCCTCCCCCTTTCAGGGGGAGGGAAAGAAGCCCTTGCGGTGGCTCAGTTTCCCTCCCCCCTGCAAGGGGGGAGCCGGAGGGGGGTCGTGCAGTCATGGTGATCGAACCCGACTTCGAGAGCTTCGAGGCGCGCTACCGGCGCGGCGCGGCGCAGGTGATGTGGACGCGGCTCGTCTCCGATCTGGAGACGCCGGTTTCGGCGATGCTCAAGCTCGCCGGCAGTCGCGCCAACGCGTTTCTACTCGAATCGGTGGAGGGCGGGGCTACGCGCGGCCGCTATTCGATCATCGGCTTCGACCCCGACGTGATCTGGCGCGCCCAGGGCGATCGGGCCGACATCAACCGCAAGGCGGACAGCAAGCCGGACGCGTTCACGGCCTGCGACGAGCCGCCGCTTGCCGCGCTGCGCCGTCTGGTCGCGGAATCCAATATCGACCTGCCCGAGGGGCTGCCGCCCATGGCCGCCGGTGTGTTCGGCTATCTCGGCTACGACATGGTGCGGCAGATGGAGGATCTCGGCCCCGCCAATCGCGACCCGCTCGGCCTGCCCGACGCGATCCTGATCCGGCCGCGCGTCATCGTGGTGTTCGACTCGGTCAAGGACGAGATCACCATCGTCACCCCGGTTCGGCCGCGGGCAAAGCTGAGCGCCAAGGCGGCCTATGCGCGGGCCGGCGACCGCGTCGGCGGGGTCGTCGACGCCCTCGACACGGCGCTCGACAAGACCGCGGAAAGCGCCGATGCGGCGCTGAAGCCCGCGATCCGCTCCAACACGAAGCCCGAGCGCTACATGGAGATGGTGCGCAAGGCCAAGGACTATATCGCCGCCGGCGACATCTTTCAGGTGGTGTTGAGCCAGCGCTTCGAGGCGGATTTCGACCTGCCGGCCTTCGCGCTCTACCGGGCGCTGAGGCGGATCAACCCGGCGCCGTTCCTCTACCATCTCGATTTCGGCGCGTTCGCGGTGGTCGGATCGAGCCCGGAGATCCTGGTGCGGGTGCGCGACGGCGAGGTGACGGTGCGGCCGATCGCCGGCACCCGGCCGCGCGGCGAGACGGCGGCCGAGGACCGGGCGCTCGCCGACGAGCTTCTCGCCGACCCCAAGGAGCGGGCGGAACAACTGATGCTGCTCGATCTCGGCCGCAACGACGTCGGCCGGGTGGCAGAGATCGGCACGGTCAAGGTCACCGACCAGTTCTTTCTCGAATATTACAGCCAGGTCATGCACATCGTCTCCAACGTCACCGGCCGACTGGCGCCGCCGCACGACGCGCTCGACGCCTTGATCGCGGGCTTTCCGGCCGGCACCGTCTCCGGCGCGCCGAAGGTCAGGGCGATGCAGATCATCGACGAGCTCGAGCTTGAAAAACGCGGCATATATGCCGGCTGCGTCGGCTATTTTTCCGCCGACGGCAATATGGACACCTGCATCGTGCTGCGCACGGCGATCGTCAAGGACGGCAAGATGTACGTGCAGGCGGGTGCCGGCATCGTCGCCGAATCGGTGCCCGAGCGCGAGCTCAAGGAATGCGTCGACAAGGCCAAGGCGCTTTTCCGCGCCGGCGATGAGGCGGCAAGGTTTGCAGCCCAGGCCAAGCGCGGGCAATGAGGCCATCGGGCTTTTCCCGGTGTCGGAAACGAAGCCGATTGTTTTTCGATTTGAGCGAACGTGCAGAAGACTGACAAGTCGCTTGAAGATTCGCTGCGCAAGCATGTCGCAGCCCTGACCGTCGACATCGGCCCGCGCACGACGCTGCAGGGAGACGGTCTTGAGCGGGCCGCGCGGTACATTCAAAAGACCTTCGAGGACGCCGGGCTTAAGGTCGCCGAACAGGCCTACCCTTACGAGGGAAAGCGGGTCGCCAATCTGATTGCCACCCTTCCCGGCGCCGCCGCGGCGTCCACCTATTACGCGGTCGGCGCCCATTACGACACGGTGCCCGGGACGCCGGGCGCGGACGACAATGCCAGCGCCGTCGCCGTGATGCTGGAGCTGGCGCGCCGGCTGTCCAGGAGGCCCGTGCCGGTCCCGGTCCGCTTCGTCGCCTTCACCCTGGAGGAGCCGCCGGCCTTCATGACCGGGCACCAGGGCAGCCGCGTCTTCGTGCGCGAATGCCAGCGGGCCGGCGACCGCGTCGCGGCGGCGGTCATCCTGGAAATGGTCGGCTACACGTCGCCCCGCCAGCACTATCCGCTGCTGTTCCGGTTCGCAGGCTACCCGACCAAGGGCAATTTCATCGGCATCGTCGGGAACTGGAAATCGCGGCGCTTCGGGCGAACGGTTGTGAGGGGCTTCCGCAAGAACCAAAGCCTGCCGGTCGAGGCGCTGTTCCTGCCCTTCAACGGCTGGGTCTTTCCGCCGGCACGGTTGAGCGACCATGCTTCGTTCTGGAACGCCGGCTGGCCGGCGTTGATGATCACCGACACGGCGTTTTTCCGCAATCCCCAATACCACCTTCCCAGTGACACAATCGATACCCTCGACTTCGCCTTCATGGCTCAGCTTGTCAAAAGCCTTGAGTTGGCCGTGGCCGCGTTTCCGGCAATCTAGAGCGGTTTCCGACCATATGGGACCGATTTGACCCATCAAATCGGTCCCATATGGTCGGAAACCGCTCTAGGAGGAAGGCGTAATGACTTATCCGCTGGTAACCACGCAATGGCTAGAACAGCACCTGGAAGACGCCGACCTTCGTGTCATCGAGATTTCACAGGCTGCCGACAATGCCGCCTACCGGGAGGGGCACATTCCGGGCGCCGCTTGGTTCCACTGGAAGGATATCTGCTGGCACCCCACCGATCGGCAGTTTGTGACCCCGGAGGCGCTGGCCAGGCGCCTCGGTGTCATGGGAATCGGTCCCCGGACGAACGTCGTGCTCTACGGCGACCCGGTTCAGTTCGGGACCTATGTCTTTTGGTCCTTCACGATGGGCGGTCACGCCAACCTGCGGCTGCTGGACGGCAGCCGCACGAAGTGGGTCAAGGAAGATCGCCCGCTTTCCAACGACATGCCCAGGCTCTCTCCCCCGGTCGACTATCCGCCCGGCAACGGGGATACGTCCATGCGTATAGGCCGTGACGATATCCGCGCGAAGCTGGGCCGCCCCGGCCGCCTGCTCCTGGATGTACGTTCACCCGAGGAATACAGCGGAGAAAGAGTCATCGCGTTGCCCAAGTTCGACCACGGCGCCGAACGCGCCGGGCGCATTCCCGGTGCTGTCCACCTGTTCTTCAGGAACCTGCTCAACGACGACGACACCTACAAGAGCCGGGAGGAGCTCCTGGCCGCGTTTGAAGGCGTGGGAGCGACGCCGGATAAGGTTGAGGAGATCGTCGTCTATTGTCGGCTGAGCCACCGCGCCAGTTTCACCTGGGTGGCTATGAAGCACATCCTCGGCTTTGAGAACGTCAGGATTTACGACGGTTCATGGACCGAGTGGGGAAGCATCGTCGGGTTTCCGGTGGAGAAATAGGGCCGCCGCTGGGCGGATTTTCGAGGCGTCGGCTCGGCAGGCTTCAAGCCTGACACGCGATTTGCCCCACCCACCGCTTGACGCCGTGGCGCGCGCGGGGCTTTAAAGGCGCATCAGAGCCAAGGTCCCATGATCGTCGTTATCGATAACTACGACAGCTTCACCTACAACCTCGTCCATTATCTGGGCGAGTTGGGCGCGCGCGTGCGGGTGCACCGCAACGACAAGATTGCCGTCGACGAGGCGCTCGACATGGCGACGGGCGGCATTGTGCTGTCGCCGGGCCCCTGCACGCCGAACGAGGCCGGCATCTGCCTCGATCTCGTCCGCGCCGCGGCCGAGCGCCGGGTGCCGCTTCTCGGCGTCTGCCTCGGCCTGCAGTCGATCGGCCAGGCCTTCGGCGGCAAGGTTGTGCGCGCGCCGGTGCTGTTGCACGGCAAGGTGAGCCAAATCCGCCATCATGGCGGACCGCTGTTCGAGGGCATCCCGGAGCGCTTCTCCGCGACGCGCTATCATTCGCTCATCGTCGAGCGCGAGAGCCTGCCCGAGGCGCTGGCCGTCACGGCAGAGGGCGATGTCGGCATCATCATGGCGCTCGCCCACAAGGAACTGCCGATCCACGGCGTGCAGTTCCACCCCGAAAGCATCGCGTCGGAGCACGGACACGACGTGCTCAGGAATTTTCTCACCTTGGCCGAGCGCTGGCTTGCGTCCCAGCCGCAGACCGCGCTCGCCTGAGCGCCTTGGCTTGCGCCCTTCAGACTTGCGGTCTAATACCAGGAGCCCTTGTTTTGGCTCACCTCTCCCATCGGGAGAGGTAGTGCGTCGAGCGTTTAAGCAGTGGCTGAACAGAAGTTTCATGACTGATTTCAAGACCCTGATCGGCAAGGTGGCGGGCGGCGAGGCGCTGAGCGTTGCGGAGGCGCGCGACGCCTTCGACGTCATCATGTCCGGCGAGGCGACGCCGTCGCAGATCGGCGGCTTCCTGATGGCGCTCAGGGTGCGCGGCGAGAGCATCGACGAGATCACCGGCGCGGTCACCACCATGCGCTCCAAGATGCTGCCCGTGAAGGCGCCGGAAGGCGCCATCGATATCGTCGGCACCGGCGGCGACGCGTCCGGCACCTACAATATTTCCACCGGAGCGGCGCTGGTGGTCGCCGCCTGCGGCGTGCCGGTCGCCAAGCACGGCAACCGGGCGCTGTCGTCGAAATCGGGCGCCGCCGACGTGCTGGCGGCGCTCGGCGTCAACATCGATATCGGCCCCGGGAAGATCGCCGAATGCATCCGCAAAGCCGGCGTCGGCTTCATGTTCGCGCCGGCGCACCACGCGGCGATGAAGCATGTCGGCCCGACGCGGGTCGAACTCGGCACGCGCACCATCTTCAACCTGCTCGGACCCTTGTCGAATCCGGCCAGCACCAAACGCCAGGTGATCGGCGTGTTTGCACCGCAATGGGTCGAGCCGCTCGCCCAGGCGATGAAGAATCTCGGCGCCAAGCGGGTCTGGGTCTGCCACGGCGATGGGCTCGACGAGATCACCACCACCGGCGAGACCAAGGTCGCCGAGCTCAAGGACGGCAAGGTTAAGACCTTCACCGTGACGCCGGAGGACGCGGGGCTGAAACGGGCGAAGCTCGCCGATCTCAAGGGCGGCAGCGCCGCCGACAATGCCGATGCGATCCGCAAGCTCCTGGCCGGCGAAAAAGGGCCGTTCCGCGACGTGGTGCTGCTCAATGCGGCCGCCGCCCTCGTCGTCGCCGGCAAGGCGGCGGACCTGAAAGACGGCGTCAAACAGGCGGCGGACGCCATCGATTCAGGCGCGGCGCAGGGCGTGCTCGACCGGCTCGTCGCGGTGTCGAACGGCTAGGAACAAGGGTCGATGGCCGACATTCTCGCCCGCATCGCCGCCTATAAGCGCGAGGAGATTGCCGCCGCCAAGGCCGCCCGGCCGCTCAAGGAGGTCGATGCGGCGGCGCGCGACCGGGAACCGCCGCGCGGCTTCGCCGCCGCCCTCCGCGCCAGGATCGACGCCGGCGGCTATGGGCTGATCGGCGAGATCAAGAAGGCAAGCCCGTCCAAGGGGTTGATCCGGGCCGATTTCGATCCGGCGGCGCTGGCGCGGGCCTATGAGGAAGGCGGTGCCGCCTGCCTTTCGGTGCTGACGGATGCCCCTTCCTTCCAGGGAAAGCTCGAATTTTTGGCGGATTCGCGCGCCGCGACCCGGCTGCCGGTGCTGAGAAAGGACTTCATGCTCGAGCCCTATCAGGTGGCGGAATCCCGCGCTTTCGGCGCCGATTGCGTCCTGATCATCCTGGCGCTGGTCGGCGATGGCGAGGCCAGGATGCTGGAGGATGCCGCCTTCGACTGGCACATGGACGCCGTCGCCGAGGTGCATGACGAGGGCGAGCTTGAGCGGGCGCTCGCCCTGAAGACCTCACTCATCGGCATCAATAACCGCGATCTCAAGACCTTCAAGACGACGCTTAAGACGAGCGAGAAGCTGGCGCCGCTGGTGCCGGCGGGAAGGCTCGCGATCGCCGAGAGCGGCCTTGCCGCTCCCGCCGACCTCGCCCGGCTCTCGCGATCCGGCATCAATGCCTTTCTTGTCGGCGAGAGCCTGATGCGCCAAGAGGACGTGGCGGCCGCGACCCGCGCGCTTCTGAGCCGTGCGCCTGCCGCACAGACCGCCCTGTGAGCCGATGACCAAGCCCAAGCTCACCCACATCGACGAAAAAGGCGCGGCGCGCATGGTCGACGTGTCGGAAAAGGACGTGACCAGCCGCGCCGCGGTCGCCGAGGGGCGGATCAGCATGCGGCCGGAAACGCTCGATCTTATCGTCTCCGGCACCGCCAAGAAGGGCGACGTCTTGGCGGCGGCCCGGCTTGCCGGCATCATGGCCGCCAAGCGCACGCACGAGCTGATCCCGCTCTGCCACCCCCTGCCCTTGAGCTCCGTCGCGGTCGAGCTCGAACCGGAGCCGAAAACGGCAAGCCTGCGCGTCACCGCCACGGCCAAGGTCACCGGCCGCACCGGCGTCGAGATGGAGGCGCTGACCGCCGTCTCGCTCGCGTGTCTGACCGTCTACGACATGGTCAAGGCGGCGGACAAGACCATGCGCATCGGCGATATCAGGCTGATCGAGAAATCAGGCGGCCGGTCGGGCAAGTTCAAGGCGGACAAATGAGCCTGATTCCGGTCGAAGAGGCGCTTGCCCGCATCCTCGACGGCGCCGCGCCGCTCGCGACCGAAAAGGTGGCGCTGCCGGCGGCGCTCGACCGGGTGCTTGCCGAGGACCTCATCCCCGCGCGCGCCCAGCCCCCCTTCGCGGCTTCCGCCATGGACGGCTATGCGGTGCGCGGCGCCGACGTCGCCAAGGCGCCGGCAACGCTTAAGATCGTCGGCGAAGTCCCCGCGGGCATTGTGTTTTCCGGCAAGATCGGACCTGGCGAGGCGGCGCGCATCTTCACCGGCGCGCCGCTGCCGGAGGGCGCCGATACGATCGTCATCCAGGAAGTCGCGGAGCGCCAGGGCGACACGGTGACGGTCAAGGAAACGGCCCGCCCCGGCGCCTATGTGCGGGCTGCAGGCCTCGATTTCAAACAGGGCGACGTGTTGCTCAGACCCGGCCTGAGGCTTCAGCCGCGCCATCTGGCGCTCGCCGCGGCCATGAATTGCGCAACCCTTGTCGTGCGCAGGCGGCCGCGCGTCGGCGTTCTCGCCACCGGCGACGAGCTGGTGGCTCCGGGGACGGAGCCCGGCCCGGGCCAGATCGTGTCCTCGAACAGCACCGGGATTGCCGCCCTCATCGCCCGGGCCGGCGGCGAAGCGCTCGATCTCGGCATCGCCGCCGACAATGTCGGGGCCCTTGCCGCCGCGATCCGCGCCGCGCGCGATAAGAAGGCCGACACCCTGGTCACGCTCGGCGGCGCCTCGGTCGGCGACCACGATCTGGTCATGCAGGCCTTGGAGGCGGAAGGGCTGAAGCTCGGCTTCTGGCGCATCGCCATGCGCCCCGGCAAGCCCTTGATGTTCGGGCGGCTTGCGCAAATGCGGGTGCTCGGCCTGCCGGGAAACCCCGTTTCGGCAATGATTTGCGGGCTGATCTTCCTCAAGCCCCTGATCTCGGCCCTGCTCGGCCTCGAAGCGGCGGCGGACGGCCCGGCAACCGCTCTTTTGGGCGGCGACGTGCCGGAAAACGACCGCCGCCAGGACTACTTGCGCGCCCGTCTCGAACGCAACGACCGGGGACAGCTCGTCGCGACCCCGTTCGGCGTCCAGGATTCATCGATGCTGGCGCTGCTTGCCAAGGCCAACTGCCTGATCGTGCGCCCGCCGCAAGCTCCGGCGCTCAAAGCCGGCGCGAGCGTCGACATCGTCCGCCTCGACTTTATTTGAAAAGGCCGCCGCGGGTGCGGCAAGGCAGCGCACGTGGATCTTTTGTTCAAGCTTGAACTAAACGGGGGCCACCGGTACCCTTTTCACTTGTGGGTGCGGCGCGAAGCAGGGAGCCAGCCATGACAAACAAAGACCTCGCCGGTCAGCACGCGGTCGTCACCGGGGGCGCGCGCGGCATCGGCGCGGCTATCGCGACGGCGCTGGCAAGCCACGGCGCCAACGTCACGATCATGGACATCGACGGGGAAGGAGCGGAAAAGCAGGCCGCGACGCTTGCCGAGGCCGGCGGCGGCAAGGCCGATTGGCGCTACATCGACGTCAGCGACCCGGCGGCGATCGACGCCGCCTTCGACGGGCTCGATGCCAAGCTCGGCGCGTGCTCGATCCTGGTCAACAACGCGGGCATCGCGCTGTCGGCGCCGTTTTCCAAGACCGACCTCAAATTCTGGGCGAGGATGCTCGACATCGACCTCACCGGTGCCTTTCTGTGCATCCGCAAGGCGCTGCCGGGAATGAAGGAGGCCAACTTCGGGCGCATCGTCAACATCGTCTCCACGGCCGGCCTCAAGGGCTATCCCTATGTCACCGCCTATTGCGCCGCCAAGCATGGGCTCATCGGCCTGACGCGCGCGCTGGCGCTCGAGACCGCCAAGACCGGCATCACGGTGAACTCGGTCTGCCCCGGCTATGCGGATACCGACATCGTCCGTGGCGCCGTCGCCAATATCGTCAGCAAGACCGGACTGTCGGAAGAAGCAGCGCTGGCGCAGCTCACCAGCCATAATCCGCAAGGCCGGCTGATCCAGCCGGACGAGATCGCCAACGCGGTCATCTGGCTGTGCCAGCCGGATTCGGGCTCGGTCACCGGCCAAAGCATCCTGGTCGCCGGCGGGGAGATCATGTGATGGCCGAAAGGAAGGCCAAAGACACATATGCTTGGGAAGCGGGCACGCGGGAGCTGCGGGTCTGGCTGCGCCTGTTGAGTTGCGCCAACCTGGTGCTGCATCGTCTGCGGCGCAACCTGAAGGACGCCTTTTCGGTCACGTTGCCCCGCTTCGATCTTCTCGCCCAGGTCGCCCGGCCGCCGCTCGGCACGACCCTCGGCGAGCTTTCGCGCCGGCTGCTGGTGACCAAGGGCAACGTCACCGACATCGTCATCCGCCTGGAGAAGGAAAAGCTGATCGAGCGGCGCAGGGACGAGGCCGACGGCCGCATTCAGCACGTCTATTTGACGGACGCCGGCGAAGAGATGCTCGACGGGATGCTGGTCGCTCACAATCGATGGCTGAAGGAGCTGATGCGGCATATGAGCGAGGAGGAACTGGATACGCTGATGGATGCCCTCGGCATTCTCAAGGAGGCCTTGAAAAAGGCCGAGGCGCGGCTCGCCGACGCCGCAAGCATGGACGACGATCCGACCGCCGACGCGGCGCCGGACGCGGACCGAGCCTGAAGCGCGTTGTTGCGGACGATCCGAGCTGAAGGGACAAGAGCAATGCAACTTCTGCAACCGATCGAAATCAACGGCATGAAGGTGTCGAATCGGGTCGTCGTTCCGGCCATGGTGACGCGGCTGTCGGGCGAGGACGGCCACGTCAATCAGGACATCATCGACCGCTATGTCCGCTACGCGAAAGGCGAAATCGGCCTGATCGTCGTCGAGGCCATGGCCATCCATAAAAGCAAGTCCGGGCCCTTACTGCGCATCAGCGACGAGGACTATGTTCCGGGCCTCACCGACCTTGTGTCGCGCATTCACGACAGCTCCGATTCCAAGGTCGTGCCGCAGATCATCCACTTCCTGAAAGTGGCGCGCTCGGGCTGGCGGCAGACCCTCGACATGCTGTCGCTGGAGGATATCGAGCTTATCGTCGAACAGTTCGGGGACGCTGTGGCGCGCGCGCGCGCGGCCGGGTTCGACGGCGCGGAGCTGCATTCGGCCCACGCCTATACGCTGGCTTCGTTCCTCTCGCGCGCCAATCCGCGCACCGACGAATATGCGGGCCGGACGCTGGAGGGCCGCCTGACGATGATCGGCCGGGTGATGGAGAACGTGCGCAAGAAGGTGGGGACGGATTTCCCCGTCGGCGTGCGCTACGTCGCCGACGAATATATCAAGGACGGCTACACGATCGGCGACGCCAAGCTGATCGGCCTCAGGCTGGCGCAGCTCGGCTTCGACTATCTGTCGCTGTCGGTCGGCGGAAAGTTCGAGGACGCGATCCACAAGCAGGGCGAGGTCCCCTACCCCTATACCGGCTATTCCGGCGACCGCTGCATGCCGGGCGACTGGTATCCGCCGGCGCTGCACGCCCATCTCGGCGGCGAGATCAAGGCCTTCGTCAACGAAAAGGGTTACGACGTGCCGGTGATGGTCGCCGGCAAGATCTCCGATCCCGACATCGCCGAGCGGCTCGTCGCCGACGGCGTCGTCGACATGGTGGCGATCGCGCGCGGGCTGTTGGCCGATCCCGACTGGGTGAAGAAGGTCAAGGCCGACCGGCGCGACCACATCATCCAATGCGACTATTGCAACTGGTGCAAGATCCTCGACGGCACGCACCAGAAGGTCAGATGCACCATCTGGCCGAAGGATGCGCTGCAGGCGCCCGAATACGCCTTGTCCAACGAGGTTCCCGCCTGGCCCGAGGCCGGCGCCGGGCTGAAGGGCGAGTATGCCGACGGCGCTGTCACGCTGAGCTGGAACGGGGCGGTCGGGTCGATCGCCGGATACGACATCTACCGCGCCGAGGACTCGGGCGACATCAAACAGACGAAGGCGGTCAAGGCCCGCCGCTGGAACGACCGGACGGTGATGGCGGGGGTGAAATACCGCTATTACGTGCGGGCGCGGGACGAATCCGGCCACCCCAGCGCGCCGTCGGACTCGGTGGTCGTCGAGCCCCGGATGGCGCCGCCGCAATTCGCCTGAGCCGCCGGCCCGGGCCGCAGCGTCAGTCGAGAGAGACGATACGCTCGCGAAGCGCGGCGACCATGTCCTTGCCGCCGGCAAGGACCGCCTCGGGAATGGTGCTCCGGTCCATCAACTCGGAAAGATCGACCGGACGGCCGGAGGCGGAAATATCCCCTTGCGGAACACAACTAGAACATGTACAAATGTTCCTGATTTGTACCATATGTCGTTGCCGCTCGGCGAGCCGGCAAGGCGAACTGAAGAGAATTTGGGAAAATGCTGACCAGGAAACAGCTCGAGCTTCTAATGTACATCCACCAGCGCCTCAAGGAAAGCGGCGTTCCGCCCTCCTTCGAGGAGATGAAAGATGCCCTCGACCTGCGCTCGAAGTCCGGCATCCACCGGCTGATCACGGCGCTCGAGGAGCGCGGCTTCGTGCGGCGGCTGCCGCATCGGGCCCGGGCGCTGGAAGTGCTGCGGCTGCCCGACTCGATGGCGCCGGGGCTCGCCGGCGGGCGCGGGCGCGGCGGCTTCTCGCCGGCGGTCATCGAGGGCAGCCTCGGCCGCGTCACCGCCAAGGCGGAACGCGACGAGGATGCGCGCGAGACGGTGATGGTCCCGGTCATGGGCCGGATCGCCGCCGGCACGCCGATCGAGGCAATCCAAACCCACAGCCACTCCATCCCCATTCCGGTCGACATGCTGCCGGCGGGCGATCATTTCGCGCTCGAGGTGCGCGGCGATTCGATGATCGAGGCCGGCATTCTCGACGGCGATACGGTGCTCCTCAAGCGGGCCGATACCGCCGACAGCGGCGATATCGTCGTCGCGCTCATCGATCATGAGGAAGCGACCCTGAAGCGGCTGCGCCGGCGCGGCGCGTCGATCGCGCTCGAATCCGCCAATCCGACCTACGAGACGCGCATCTTCGGCCCCGACCGGGTCGACATCCAGGGCAAGCTAGTCGGCCTGTTCCGGCGCTATTGAGCGTTCGCCCATCCCCCAACCGTGATTTCCGCGAAAGCGGAAATCCATTGGCCCATGCGCGGATCGAAGCGGTTCCGCATCGGCAGATGAAATTGCAAGGAGCACGGCCAATGGGTCCCCATTTTCATGGGGACGACGATTGGGGTAACTGCATCAAACCTCGGGCCCGGTTTCCGCTGCCGGCCGGGCCTCAGTCGCTTCTTCTTGAGCCTCGTCGGCGGGCGCCGCCCCCTCCCACGGCCGGGCGCCGGGGATCGGCCGCACCCGGCGCAGGGTGAGCCTTTCCGAACCGATCCACACCGCATGCGCCCCATGACGCTGAAGATCGCGCTTGTCGAAGACCATTTCCGGCCCGTCGCAGCGGCCGGAAAGGTCGAATTTCAACACCACGATGCGTGCCCGCCGGCACTCCTCCTCCAACGCCGCCACATGCTTGACGATGGCGATGTGACCGCCGCCGGGCAGGCCCGCGATACAGGCTTCCGGATCGCAGGAAAAGGCGGCATCGTCGATCTCTTCCGCCGGCCGGTCGTCGCCGTCGCTCTCAAGCCAGCGGCTGACGGTGAACGAGTCGGTGTTGCGCGCCATGACCGAGAATTGTCCGCCCTCCCCGCCGCGCACCGCGACGCTCGCCGCGTTGGCGTCGATCAGGACGTCGGGCCCGCGCGCAACAAGCGCCAGCGGAATGGCGGCCGCGATGGCGGCAAGGCCTGCGAGCCGCCACGGCCGGTGCCACAGCACCAGCCACAGCACGCCGAAGACCATGACGAGAAGGCCGGCAGCGGAGACCTGCGCGATATGCGTCTCGGCCCCCGGCAGCGCCGCCACCGCGCGGGCCGCGGCCAGCACCCAATCGATGCCGAGGCCCATGGCGTGGAGCGGCACCGGCTCCAGCCCGAACGGCATGGCGATCACCGACATCAGCCCGGCCGGCATGACCAGGAGGCCGACCGCGGGCATCGCCGCCAGATTGCCGAGGAGACTGTACGGCGCCACGCGCTGGAAGTGATAGGCGGCAAAGGGCGCCGTCGCCGCCGAGGCGACGAGCGTGGTCAACGCGATGGCCGCGAAATAGAACACGACCAGCCGCAGCAGGCCGAGGCCGCCGGCGCGCGCCGCGAACACCTTCTCCGGCGCCAGCCGCAGGCGGGCCAGGCGGTACTCATAAGCCGCGATCAGCGACACGGCGGCGGCGAACGACATCTGGAAGCTCGCCGAAAGCACGCTTTCAGGCCGCAGCACGATGACAGCGATGGCCGCCAGCGCGACATTGCGCATGGTGATCGCCGGCCGCTCCAGCAGCACCGCGGCGAGCATGATGGCGATCATTACATAGGCGCGCTGGGTGGCGACGCTGGCCCCCGACAAAGCGAGATAGAAGGTCGCGCCGGCTAGCGCCAGGCTTGCCGCCATCTTCTTGATCGGATGGCGCAGGGCGAGGGTCGGCACGGCGGCGAGCCCCGCACGGGCGAGCCAGAACAGGGAGCCCGCCATCAGCGTCATGTGCAGGCCGGAAATGGCAAGGATGTGGGCGAGCCCCGAAGCGCGCAGGCTCTCCAATATGTCTTCCGGAATACCGGCCCTGAGGCCGGTGATGAGGGCGGTGGCGAGGATTCCGGCCTCGCCCGCAAGGCTCGCGCGGATGCGCGCGGCAACGCCGGCGCGCAGGCGGTCGATGGCGGCGTTCGCGGCTGAGAGAAGCGGCGCCGGCGGCGCCTCGGCCCAGCTTTCGGGCGTACCGTGGGCGACGCCGACGCCGCCGATGCCTTCGAAATAGGCGGTGCGAGCAAAATCATAGGCCCCCGGCGCCGGCGCCGGAGGAGGCGGCTGCACGAAGGCCCTGAGCCTCACCGCGTCGCCGGGCGCAAAGGCGGCCGATACGCCCTGGCGAAGGCTGACAAGCACGCGGCGCGGCGTTTCCTCAGGGTCGAGCCGGCTGATCCCGGCGACGCGAAGCTGCAGCCGCAGCCGCCCGTCCCGGCGCGCTTCGGCGGTCTCGACCCAGCCGGTGATCAGCGCCGAAACCAGCGTCTCGCCCAACACCGGGGCCGCGACCATATCGGCGCGCAGCTTGGCAAGGCCCATGCCGGCGGCAAACAGGCCGAGTGAGGCAAGGCCGAGGAACAGGAGGGCTTGCGCGCGGGCGCGCCAGGCACAGGCGGCGAGCAGCAGCGCCAGGCCGCCAAGGGCTGCCAGCGATGGCTCGCGCGGCAGCGCGAAATAGACCGCGACGCCCGCCGCCAGCAGGACCGGCGTCCACAGGAACCAGCGGTCCTGCTCGGCCGACAGCGCCTCGCGGGCGAACGCCGCAAGGCGGACCCCAAGCGGCTGTTGCCGCCTGCCGCTTCGCCATTTCGGGCTGCGCCGTGCCGCCGTCACCGCGCCTCGTCCCCCGTACCCTGTCCCCTGTCCCGGGACTTAGCCGCCCCTCCCCGCCATGCTACACGCCGGCGACGGACTTCGTCACGACCTAGCCGTCGAGACCCTCGCCCAGGTGTCGCGCAATCCGACCGTGCGGTTGAAGACCGGCCGACCCGGCTCGGTGTCCGGATCGAGGCAAAAATAGCCCTGCCGCTCGAACTGCAGCGGCTCTTCCGGCCCCGCCTTGGCAAGCGCCGGATCGAGCTTGCAGTCGGCCAGAACCTGCAGCGAATTCGGGTTCATTTCCGCCGCAAAATCCGCCGCCCCCGGCTCCGGCTTGGTGAACAGATGATCGTACAGCCGCACCTCGGCCGAGATCGCGTCCGCCGCCGTCACCCAATGCAGCGTCGCCTTGACCTTGCGTCCGTCGGGCGGCGTCCGGCCGCCGCGCGTCGCCGGATCGTAGGTGCAGCGCAATTCGACCACCTCGCCGGCCGCATCCTTCACCGCCTTCCGGCAGGTGATGAAATAGGCGTAGCGCAGACGCACCTCGCGCCCGGGCGCGAGGCGGAAGAATTTCTTCGGCGGGCTCTCCATGAAGTCGTCGCGCTCGACATAGAGCTCGCGGCCGAAGCGCACCATCCGCGTCCCCGCCGCCGGATCCTCGGGATTGTTGAGCGCTTCGAGCTCCTCGGTCTTGCCTTCGGGATAGTTCTCGATCACCACCTTGAGCGGCCGCAGCACGGCCATGCGCCGCTCAGCCGTGCGGTTCAGGATTTCGCGGATCGAGAATTCGAACATCGCGTAATCGACGAGGCTGTTCGCCTTGGCGATCCCCACCCGCTTGACGAATTCGCGGATCGCGGCCGGCGGCACGCCGCGCCGCCTGAGCCCGGCGAGCGTCGGCATGCGCGGGTCGTCCCAGCCCGCAACGAACCCGCCGCGCACCAGCTCGGTCAGCACCCGCTTGGAGAGCACCGTGTGCGCGAGATTGAGCCGCGCGAACTCGTACTGGCGCGGGCGCGACGGAACGGGGAGGTTTTCGAGCAGCCAATCGTAGAGCGGCCGGTGATCCTCGAACTCGAGCGTGCACAGCGAATGGGTAATGTTCTCGATCGCGTCGGACTGCCCGTGCGCGAAGTCGTAGCCCGGATAGATGCACCATTTATCGCCGGTGCGCGCATGGCTCGCGTGCAGGATTCGGTAAAGCACCGGGTCGCGCAGATTGATGTTTCCCGAGGCCATGTCGATCTTGGCGCGCAGCACCCGCGCGCCGTTGGCGAATTCGCCCGCCCGCATGCGCCGGAACAGATCGAGGCTTTCTTCCACCGCTCGGTCGCGGAACGGGCTGTCGCGGCCGGGTTCGGTCAGGGTGCCGCGGGCTTCGCGGATCTCGTCCGGCGACTGATCGTCGACATAGGCCAAGCCTGAGCGGATCAGGTGCTCGGCCCACTCGTACAACTGCTCGAAATAGTCCGACGCGTGATAGAGATGCTCGCCCCAATCGAAGCCGAGCCAGCGCACGTCGCGCATGATCGCGTCGATATATTCCTGCTCCTCCCTGGTCGGATTGGTGTCGTCGAAGCGCAAATGGCAACGGCCGCCAAACTCGTCCGCCACCCCGAAGTTGAGGCAGATCGACTTGGCGTGCCCGATATGCAGATAGCCGTTCGGCTCCGGCGGAAAGCGGGTCACCACCGTCTTGTGCCGCCCCTCGTCGAGGTCGGCGCGGATGATGTCGCGGATGAAGTCCTGGCCCGCTTCCCGCGTCGCTGAGTCTACTGCCATTCTGGCCAACCGTTCCGTTCGAATCGTTCTCTATGACCCGGAACCCTTGCGGGGCACCATGATCACGTGACATCTGCGCCTATGCTTATGGTACACGGAAGGCCATGACCAGCGCCGTCGTCACCCGCTTCGCCCCCTCGCCCACCGGTTTCCTGCATATCGGCGGCGCGCGCACCGCCTTGTTCAACTGGCTCTACGCCAAGCACACCGGCGGCCGGATGCTGCTGCGCATCGAGGACACCGACCGCGCGCGCTCGACCGCGGAAGCGGTCAAGGCGATCATCGACGGCCTGACCTGGCTCGGCCTCGACTGGGACGGCGAGCCGGTGTCGCAATATGCCCGCGCCGGCCGGCATCGCGAAATAGCCGAGCAACTGCTCGCCGCCGGCCGCGCCTATCGCTGCTACGCCACGCGGCAGGAACTCGACGAGATGCGCGAAAAGGCCCGCAAGGAGGGCCTGACGCGGCTCTATGACGGCCGCTGGCGCGACCGGAGCCCGAGCGAGGCGCCGGCCGGCGTCAAGCCCGTCATCCGGCTCAAGGCCCCGCTCGAGGGCGAGACCGCGATCGACGACCGCGTTCAGGGCCGCGTGGTGTGGAAGAACGAAAACCTCGACGATTTCGTGCTGCTGCGCTCCGACGGCTCGCCGACCTACAATCTGTCGGTGGTGGTCGACGACCGCGACATGGGCATCACCCACGTCATCCGCGGCGTCGACCACCTGACCAACGCGGCGCGCCAGAGCCAGGTCTATCAGGCGCTCGGCTGGCCGGTGCCGGTGCTCGCCCACATCCCGCTGATCCACGGGTCGGACGGGGCAAAACTGTCGAAGCGTCATGGCGCGCTCGGCGTCGAGACCTATCGCGACATGGGCTATCTGCCGGCCGCCCTGCGCAACTATCTTGTCCGCCTCGGCTGGAGCCACGGCGACCAGGAAATCTTCTCGACCGAGGAGATGATCGCGCTCTTCGACCTCGACGGCATCGGCAAGTCGCCGGCGCGCTTCGACCTTGCCAAGCTCGACAGCGTCAACGGCCACTACATGCGGTCGAGCGACGAAGCGACGCTGCTCGCCGCCCTGCAGACGCTCGCGGCGCACCTGCCCGGCAAGACGCAGGCGCCGGATGACCTCGATGAGGCCGTGCGGGCCAGGCTCCTTGCCGCCATGCCGAGTTTGAAGGAGCGCGCCAAGACCCTGGTCGAGCTGTGGGAGGGCGCGCGGTTTATTGTCGCGCGGCGTCCACTCGCACTCGACGAAAAGGCGCAAAGGCTGTTGTCCGAGGACGGCCGCGCGCTGCTCGCGGCGGTCCGGCCATCGCTCGCCCGCGTGCCGGAATGGACGGCCGGGGCGCTCGAGGAAACTGTCAAAAAATTCGCGGAAAACGAGGAAATTGGCCTCGGCAAGGTGGCCCAGCCGCTGCGTGCCGCGCTGACCGGACGCACCGTCTCGCCCGGTATTTTCGACGTGCTCGCCGTGCTCGGGCGGGAGGAAAGCCTCGCCCGCATCGCCGATCAGATCGAAGGCTGAGACGGCTCGGACGGCCGGCCGCGATTGCTCGAAACCGCCAAATCGTCTATCCAAGAAACGGGTTTCTTATGGCGATCTCCGCCCCTAGCTTCGACATCGGGTTCGATGCGCCGCCCGGCAACGCCGGAGGAAAACGCTGGGGTGGACGAAGGGGAGTTCAAGACATGAGCGGCAAGGAAAAGGCAAATTTGACGCTCGGCGACAAGAAGCTGGATCTGAATGTCGTCAGCGGAACGATCGGGCCGGATGTCGTCGATATTTCGTCGCTTTATCGCGAGACGGGCAAGTTCACCTACGATCCCGGCTACACCTCGACGGCGAGCTGCGAATCCAAGATCACCTATATCGACGGCGAAAAGGGCATTCTGCTCTATCGCGGCTATCCCATCGATCAGCTCGCCGAGAAGGGCGACTTCCTGGAGACCTGCTATCTGCTGCTGTACGGCGAGCTTCCGACCCAGACGCAGAAGATCGAGTTCGACCGCCGGGTCACCTACCACACCATGCTGCACGAGCAGATGGCCCGCTTCTATTCGGGCTTCCGGCGCGACGCCCACCCGATGGCGATCATGGTCGGC
>JAUYJB010000009.1 GCA_030688605.1 Hyphomicrobiales bacterium | reverse complement strand
CCGGTGGGCCGATTTGGCCCACCGAAGGCCGGGTTCTTTTGCGCCGTGGCGTCGTTGCGGCTCTTGGCCGATATCCCGTATCGCCCTGCGAACCGCGCCTGGCCACGACGCAAAATCATCCCGGTCAAATGGTTCCATATGGCCAAGACCCGCTCTAAAACGCGAACACGACGTTGAAGGCCTCGGCAAATACGGCATATACCACGCCCGCCGTAATCACCGACACAACGAGGCTCTTCCACAACGGACGTGTGCCCATGGCCGTCGACAGCACGAATACCAGCGCCGCCGCCGCCGGAACCAGGCCGATCCGGGGAATCGCCCAGACGGTGGCGACCACCGAGGTCACCAAGATCGCAACCGCCCTTAGCTCGGCAAGCGTCAACCCGCTGGCCTCCGCATCGCCGGTGCCCGTTCCGGCTGAGGTTTCCTGTTTCAGCCGGCGATGGGCCAGCAACTGGCTGACCGCCTCCAAAGCGGCCAGCACGCCGAGCGTCGCGGCAATCAAGCCCGGAAACAGGCCTGGGCCGAAGCCTTCTTGCAGCGGCATGTTGGGAAAGTCGCGGGCCATGATGCCGTAGCCAATCGCCACAAGAACGATGAAAGCCGGAAAGAGAAATCTTGCGCGCATCGCTGCCGTTTCTCGATTAGAGCCGTTCCCGGTCATATGGAATCGTCTGATCGGGGTAATTGTGCGCCGTCGCCAGGCGCATGTCGAATTGCGATGTGGGGCATCGGAGGAGACTTGCAGCCACGCCGCGATGCCAAAGAACCCGGCCTTCGGCCGGTTGATCCGAGTTGACCCATCGAATTGATCCCATACGACCCAAAACCGCTCTCTATGGCCGGCGCCGGCGGAGATGGCCAATATTGACCACCTCCGCCTGTCACGCCCGTCCGGCCACTTGGGTTTTTAGTTCGCGGCCTTCTTGAGCTCGTCAACGACCTGCTTCAGCAGGTCGTTCTGTTTCGCCACGTAATCGGGGAATTCGTCGATCCCGATATAGTTGATACCAAAGCCGCGATCCTTCGCGGCCTGCATGAGCTTGGGGTCGTTCTCGGCTGCCTTGAAAGCCTCCGCCAACTTGGTCTTGATCGGCTCGGGCGTTCCCTTGGGCACGAAGATGCCGCGGAACTGATAGAAGCCGACTTCCATGCCGAGTTCGCCGAAGGTCGGAACGTCGGGATAGGCGTCCACGCGTTTCGGCGAGGAGATCGCCAAGAGCCTGACCTTTCCGTCGCGCATGCTGGGGATCACCTCCGGCGGATGCACCGATATGGCGTCTATTTCGCCGCCGAGAAGCGAGGCAACCCGGCGCGCGGCAACCGGTACGTAGGTCACCTCCGCCCCCTGCTGCGACATCAGCGCGGCTGCCGTCATGTACGTGAAACTGCCGGAGCCGGCATGGCCGATCTTGATCTTCTTGGGATCGGCCTTCGCCGCCTCGATGAACTCGGGCAGGCTCTTCCACGGCGCATCGGCGCGCACCACGAGCGCGGTGGCATCAAATGTGACGCCGCAAACATAGTCGAAATGATCGTAGGCGTAGGGCAGATTGCCGAGGAGCGTCGTCGTCAGGATGGATGCCGACAGCCAGCCGATATTGTAGCCGTCCGGCGCCTGGTTGCCGACATAGTCGAAGCCGATCGATCCGCCGCCACCAAGCTTGTTGACCGTGGAAATCGGCTGACCGAGTTCCTTCTCGGCCGCGGCGGCCGCAAGCCGGCCGGCGATATCGGCGGCGCCGCCCGCGGTGAAGGTGATGGTCATGGTAATCGGCTTGGAAGGGTAGCTATCGTCTGCCGCCAGTCCGGCGGCCGATATCCATAGTGCCGCTCCCCCCGCGAAAGCAATTGTGGCGAAACGTTTGCACATCGATTTCTCCCTTGAATTGATTCCTCTGTTTGTTCTTGTCGCCTCAACCGCCCATTGCGGCGACCGTAACAGGACGGACGCCAATGGCATGCGTCCGTGCAAATGGCTGAAACTTACTCAGCGGCAGTGAGCTTTCTCGATGCCCGGGACAGACTTGCCCGTCCCGCCTCCGAAACGCGCTCAGCCTCCTCCGAGGGCGGCTGATTCCAACGCTCGGGTATCTCGTCCCATTGGCTGTAGATGGTGAACGGATTGTCGGTCAGGCCGTGCGGGGGCATACCGGTGTAGCCACGGTGCTTGAGCTGGTAGAGGTAGTTGTTCGACGTGCGCCGATCGCGAGCCGCCTCGACAAGCCTGGGGTAGACGTCGACCTTCGTGAAGCCCTCGGTATCGCCCATCTTGCAGATGATGTTGCCGTCGAAGTCGCAGGCCATCGAGCGGCCGAAATAGGAGTAGGAAGCGTCCTGGCCCGTGTGGTTGACGGCAACGACATAGGCTTGGTTCTCGTACGCGCGAACCTGATTGGTGATGTCCCAGATATTGTCCCAGGGATACATGTATTTCGACGGCCGCAGGATCACGTTGGCGCCTTTCCAGGCCGCTTCGCGGGCAACTTCCGGATAGTCGAAATCCGAGCATAGCGTGATCGCAAGCTTGGAGCCCTTGGGGCCGTCGCAGACATACATCGCCTCGCCCGGCGTCCACGGCTCCTTGGGGCACCACGGCATCATCTTGCGATACTTCAGCGCCACCTCTCCGTCCGGATCGATAATGACCATGGCATTGTGCGGGTTGTGGCGCGGGTCGTCGGCCCGTTCGACCACGGAAACGCACAGCCATACGCCATATTCGCGCGCCTTCTCTCCGAAGGCCTCGGTCTCCGGCCCCGGCACGGTCGAAGAAAGGCGAAGATGATTGGCGTAAGGATCGAAACCGAACCCGTGGGTGCTGTATTCCGGGAAAACGATGAGATCGACCCCCGGGAAGCCTGCGCAGGCACGGTCGACATAGGCGTTGATCGCCGCCATATTACGCCGCACTCCTGAGGCATCCGTCGCAGCGTCCGGCGAAAACTGGACCATAACGATGCTCATCGCATCAGGAATCGGATTAATTGCGGGCATTTTCGCTCCTCCTAGGACCTTGTCCCGTATGTTATAGAACGTTATGATGCAACATGTCGAGATAGCAATTGTCCGAAAATCAGAGAGTGAGGGGCTTCGTGGCCGAAAACAAGGTCTTGGTATTTGCGTCTTTTCGGCCGAAATCCGGGCAGGAAAAGGAGGTCGAGACGATTCTGCGGGGTATGGTTGCGCCGACCCGCAACGAGCCGGGCAACGAGTGCTACGACCTGTATAAGCGCCAAGTCAGCCGCGAGGGGGAACATAGCTACCATCTGTTCGAGAAGTATCGCGACGGCGAGGCGCTGCAAGCACACCGGGACAGCGAACACTACAAGAATTACCGCAGCGCGATCGGCGATCATCTCGCCGAACCGATCGGTGTCATCGTTCTTGAAGCCGTCGACGCAGCGAGCTGACTACCGCCCTTCAACAACGCGGCTCATTGCAGCCTGATATTGCACCGACGCGCGTTCGCTTGCGCGAGTAGAAAGAAAAGGGAGCTTAAAATGAACCATCATTCAATACGCTTGCAGTGCACGCTGGCCGCGATTGCCCTGGCTTTCGGTTTGGGCGGCCCGCCCAGGCCACGCGGCGGAAAGGATCCTGGTCGGTCGAGCGCGCATACGAGCTGCTCCCGCAGCTTTCGGAGCGGCGGGACAATCTCGGCAATCAGCTCAGCGGCGGCGAGCAGCAGATGTTGACGATCGCGCGCGCTGATGAGCAATCCTGACCTCATTCTGCTCGACGAGCCGTCGGAGGGTCTGGCGCCGGTCATCGTGCGCACGGTCGGCGACGTTGCCGGCGTGATCCGCGACGAAGGCATTTCGGTTCTTCTGGTGGAACAAAATGCCGCATTCGCTTGCCGGATTTCCGAGCGGGTTTACATTTTGGAGGATGGACGCGTGCGTTTCGACGGCTGCGTTGCGGAACTTAACGCGGATGCGGAATTGAAGCAGAGGTACCTGGCCCTTTGACAGGGCGATGCGTCGCCGCCTTCCAGCGGCTGGGCGAAGGTCCGCCCGAGGGAACAGAGCAGGAAGGAAAACACCATGCCCATGAAGAGCATCAATCCAGCGACCGGCCAACTCGTGGCCACATTCGACGAACTATCCGACTCCGACGTCGAAGCGCGGCTGCAGGCGGCCGCCGATGCCTTCCAGCGCTGGCGGCATGGCGATTCCACCGAACGCAGCCGGTGCCTCGTGAAGCTTGCCGAACTCCTGGAGGCGGAAAAGGACGCCCTTGCCACGATGATGACCGAGGAAATGGGCAAGACCCGGAAATCCGCCGGGGCCGAGGCACTCAAATGCGCGCTTGCCTGCCGCTATTTCGCCGAGCATGGCGCAGCTTTCCTGGCCGACGAACGCATCGAGACGGAGTCCGACAGCTTCATCCGCTATCTGCCGCTGGGAACGATCCTTGCGGTCATGCCCTGGAACTTCCCGTTCTGGCAGCTCATCCGCTGTCTGGCGCCCGCCGTCATGGCCGGCAACACGGTCATCCTCAAGCACGCCTCGAATGTCCCGCGCTGCGCGCTTGCCCTGGAGGAACTCGCATTGCGCGCGGGCCTGCCGAAGGGCGTCTTTCAGTCGCTTCTCATCGGCTCGAGCAAGGTCGCCCGGATCATTCACGATCCGCGGGTGGCGGCGGTAACGCTCACCGGCAGCGAGGCCGCCGGGGCCAGCGTCGCGGAGGCGGCAGGCCGGGCGCTGAAGAAATGCGTTCTGGAGCTCGGCGGCAACGATCCGTTCATCGTCCTGCCCAGCGCCGACCTCGAAGCGGCGGTGAAGACGGGGATCCAGGCCCGCATCATGAACAACGGCCAGTCGTGCATCTGCGCCAAGCGCTTCATCGTGCACAAGGACGTCTATAAGCCGTTTGTCGACCGGTTCGTCGCCGGGCTTGAGGCCCTTGTCGTCGGCGACCCGATGGACGATGCGACCGAACTGGGGCCCATCGCCACCGCCGACGGGGTGGAGACCCTCGAGCGGCAGGTTCGCGACTCCGTTGCCGCCGGAGCCAAGCTCCTGACCGGCGGCTCCCGGCTCGAGGGCGCCGGCAATTTCTTTGCCGCGACCGCGCTCGCCTCCGTGCCGCGGAACGCCCCCGCCTATAGCGAGGAGGTGTTCGGCCCGGTGGCCGTGCTGTTCGAGGTCAGCGACCTCGATGAAGCGATCCATCTCGCCAACGACACGCCGTTCGGGCTTGCGAGCAGCGTGTGGACGAACGACGCCGGCGAACAGGAGCGGCTCGAAAACGAGATCGAAGCCGGCCAGACCTTCGTCAACGCCATGTCGGCCTCCGATCCCCGCCTCCCCTTCGGCGGCATCAAGGCGTCCGGCTTCGGGCGCGAGCTTGGATATATCGGCGCGCGCGAATTCACGAACATGAAGACGATCGTCGCCGTGCGCCGCGACCGGGCCGAAAAAGCAGCCTAGAGTGCGACTGCAAAGGGCGCTCAGCGATCGGAGGAAAGTCGCATGGCGGGCAGGAAGATCGAGCGCGTGGGCCTCATCGGCCTCGGCAAGATGGGCAATCCGATGGCCCGCCACATGATGGCGAAGGGGTTCCCGGTGGTCGGTTTCGATGTCGACGCGGAAACCATGGCGGCCGCCGTCGACATCGGCGTCACCAGCGCGTCGACGCCGGCCGAGGTCGCGGCATCGTGCGACATCGTCATCGTCGTCGTCGGCTTCGACGCCGAGGTTGACCACGTGATCTTCGCCGATGACGGTCTGCTGGCGGGCGCAAAACCGGGCGCGGTCATCGCCATTGCCTCGACGGTGGCGCCGCAATTCATCAAGCGCCTGCCGGCGAGGCTCGCCGGCAAGGACGTCCACATGCTCGACATTCCCCTGACCCGTGGCGAGGACGCCGCCGAGAAGGGCCGTCTCCTCATCCTGGGCGGCGGCGATGAGGCGGTGTTCGACGTCTGCCGGCCGGTGTTCGAGGCCTTTTCGGACGCGATCTTCCATCTCGGGCCGCTCGGCGCCGGCCAGATCGGCAAGATGGTCAACAATCTGATCCTCTGGGCCTGCATCTCGGCAAATTATGAGGGCTTCAAGCTCGCCGAGACTCTGGGCGTCTCGCCGGAGCGCCTGCGCGAGGCGCTGGCCGAGAGCAGCGCCCAGAACTGGGCCATGGACACCCGTGCCGACGACCGGCCGGTCCCGTGGGCGGAAAAGGACATGACCATCGTGCTCAAGGAGGCCGATCTGGCGCGCTTGAGCCTGCCGCTCTGCGGCGTCGTCAAGGAGGTCATCAAGGGCTTCAAGATCGAGCGCGGCCTGCCGATGCCGAAAATGCCGGAGTGAGGCGGGCGCGGGTAAGCCAGTCAACCGGTTTCAAGCGGCTGAATTCATCAGCGCGCAAAGGTGCTCGACATTGTCCGCCTTGTCGAGCTGCCAGGCCGCGGCGGCGAGCGCGCCCGCCCGCTTGCGCTTCAGCACCGGCTCAACGAGGCCAAGAAACTTGGCTTCAAGCTCGCTATCGGTCATCGGGTTTCCGACCGTTCCCCGGACCGCGCGGGTGTGATGCCGGAGGGTCCGCCCGTCATGGGTCGCAAGCTCGACGATCGCCTGGCGCGCCGGTTCGGCACGGGTCAGTTCGGGGCTTCCGATCAGCCGCACCTTGCGCCGCTCGGCGAGGATGCGTTCGTCGCTCATCCGGTCGCGGTCGTGGGCGTTGTGGAAGGTCACCGTGCCGTCGACGAGCATCAAGGCGATAAGATGCTGCAGATTGACGTTCGGCATGTCGCGATCGTCGACGACGCTGGCCCCCTCCTCCGGCAGGCTGACCTCGATGGCCGCGATGTCGTCCGGGCCGACGCCATGCTCGCTCATCAGGGCCTTAAGCGAGTCCAACGCCGCCTGCACCGGCGAGCCCACGCACCAGCGCTTGATGTTGGTATTCTCGATCGCCCAGCGGCTGCCGAGATCGGCGAAGGCCGGTTCCGGATCGGCGCCAAAAGCCGAGAAAAAACTGGGACTTCCGTCGAAGACATCATCGACGCCGACAAGTCCGCGCTCGACGGAAAGCACAGCCGCTACGCCGTTCCGCGCCGGCATACCGGCGAACACGAAGGCCTTCTCCAGATGCTCCCGGTCGCGAAACAGGGTCGCGAGCCCCGCGGCCTGATGGGCGGCAAGCGACAGCACGCTTTGGCATTGCCGCCGGTCGAGCTTGGCGAGCGTCGCCGCCGCGGCAGCCGCGCCGAAGACGGCGCCGAAGGAATGGCTGTCGAAGCCGCGCTCGACGATGAAGCGCCCGCCGCCGAGGGCGGTGCCGATCCGGGCGCAGATTTCATAGCCGATGACGATAGCAGCGAGCATTTCCGCGCCCGTGGCGCCGCGGCTTTCGGCCATGGCCAGCGCCGCCGGAACGACGGCGCAGCCCGGATGGGTGACCGAGGCCGGGTGCGCGTCGTCGGTCTCGTCGGCATGGGCCGCCATGGCGTTGGCATAGGCAGCGGACTGTACCGGGAAACGCTTGGCGGCGCCGGCGACCGTCGCTTCCTGGCGATCTCCGGACAGAAGAATGTCGGCAAGGGCGATTTGTCCGGCCGGCAGACCGGCGCCGGAGACGATCGCCGCCAAAGTGTCGAGCATATGCCGCTTGGCATGGTGAAGCCGCCCCGGCGGCGGCCGCGTGCCCTCGCAAATGAACGCGGCGATCCTCACCGTCAGACCGTCCGGGCGCGCTGTCTCTTCCGGCGGCGGGCTCATCCCATATAGAACCCGCCGTTCACATGGATCGTCTGCCCGGTCATGTAGCGGAAGGCGCCGCTTGCAAGCGCCGTCACTACGTCGGCGATTTCGGCCGGCGTGCCGGCCCGTCCCAGCGGAATCCGATCCACCGGCCGGTTTTTCGACAGTCTAGCCCGATACTCGTCCGGGTCGCCCGGCGCCTCGATGCGCCCGGGAGAAAGCAGATTGATGGTCACCCCCATCGGCCCCAGGTCCTTGGCGGCCGAGCGAACGAAGCCGACAAGGCCGGACTTGGCGGCCGGCGTCGCCGGGCCGCGCGCGCCGATGAATGCGCTGGTGCCGGCGAACAGGATGATGGTGCCGCCCGTCTTGGCAAGATGGGGGGCTGCGTATTTCGTGGTGAGAAAGGCACCGTCGAGAACCGAGGCCAGCGCTTGGCGCCAAGCCTTAAGCTCAAGCTCCATCAGCGTGCCATGTTCGCGCTTGACCGCGCAGTTGACGACCACGTCGAGGCGGCCAAAGCGTTTGACCGCCGCCTCGACCGCGGCGGAGCAGGCCTCGGGGTCGGTGACGTCGCCGAGCGCGACCATCGCCTCGCCTCCCTTGGCGCGGATCATACCGGCCGTCGCTTCGGCTTCTTTCGCGGAAACGCGCGCGTTGACGGCCACGGCATGGCCGGCGGCGGCGAGCGCGAGGCAGACTTCGCGGCCGATGCGCCGCGACCCGCCGAAAACGATGCAAGCTTTCGCGCTCATTCCCCCCTCTCAGTCGCCCATTGCCATTGCGGCGCGATGTCCCCTGCGGCCGCGCGCCACACTGCCCGGCCCAAACCGTTGTGCTAACCGATCGGGTCGGTCGTCCGCGTTGCGCCGCGTCCGAAGGGCAGAACCGGCGTTCCGTTCAGCGGGAATTCGTTTTGTCTACTGGAAAGATAGCGGGAAAAACGCTATACGACAACGAAGCAAGATAAGTGCGTGCGCGCGCCCGCGCAGCACGCCGAAAGACAGTGACGAGTTCCTGGGACGGGAGGAAATCATGACCGGACTGCGATCCTGGATTGCCGCCTTTGCGCTGTTCGCGCTGCTGGTGCCGATCGACGGCACCGCCCATGCGCAGGCGCCCTATTACGAGGGCAAGACCGTAAAGGTCATTGTCGGCCTTCGCGCCGGCGGAACCGCGGATACCTTCATTCGCACCTTTACCGACTACTGGCAGAAATACGTGCCGGGCAACCCGACCATGGTGGTCGAGAACATGCCGGGCTCGGGCAATCTGATCGCCACCAACCATGTCTACGAGGCCGTCGAGCCGGACGGGCTGACCCTGGTCTACGGCCCATGGGTGCCGACCGCCCAGGCCCTCGACCTTCCCGAGCTCAGGGCCGATTATGCGAATTTCGAGTTCGTCGGCGCCTCGAGCGACATCCGTGTCAGCTATATGCGCAAGGACGTGCCGCCGGGCCTGACGAAGCCGGCCGATATCGTCAAGCTCGAGACGTTCAATGTCGGCGGCAACGCGCCGACCGATTTCGTCGACCTGTTGAGCCGGATGAGCCTCGATCTCATCGGCGCGAATTACAATTACGTGACCGGCTATCGCGGCGGCTCGGCCATCTACGCCGCAATTCTGGCCAACGAGGCCCAGTATGCCAACACCAGCTACGGCACGCTGGTGACGCGGTCCGCCGACTTCATCGCCGAGGGCGGCGACGGTATGCCGGTCTACTATTTCTGCACCCGCAACACCGCCGGCGAGTTCGTCCGCAAGGAGCTGCAGGGCAATATCCCCTGCTTCGTCGATCTCTATGAAGAGATCCACGGCAAGCCGCCTTCGGGCCCGGTCTGGGATGCTCTCGACTGGCTGGTCGAACTGGCGGCCAAGGTGACCTTCCTGGCGCTGGCGCCTCCGGGAACCCCGCAAGAGGCCGTCGTCGCGCTGCGCGAAGGCTTCTACAAGGCGGCCGCGGACGAGGAGCTGCAGAAGCTCTTCGTCGAGCGTACCGGCGAGCCGGTCGAGTTCGTGCCCGCCGAGGAAGGGCCGGCAGCCCTTGAGGTGCTCGCCGCGACCTCGGACGAAATCAAGAAAGTGCTCCGCGAATATGTGGAGAGCGGCCAGAAATAGGCCTCCTGCGCGCGCGCCCCAGGCGGGCGCGCGCCACCTTTCCCGCGATCTGAGCCGTGAGAGCGGTTCCGGGCTATAGGGGATCAATTCGATGGAGCCAAATCGGTTCCTCCGGGCAGGCGCGGCGCGAAGCGCGATGTGGCGCATCGCGCAAGAAACGCAGCGATGCCACGGCGCAAAATCATCCCGGTCAAATGGTTCCCTATAGCCCGGAACCGCTCTAGATGCTCACCACCTTCTTCGATGGCCTGCTGCTCGTCTTGCAGTGGCCGGCCATCGGGTTCCTCATGCTCGGCGTGGTGCTCGGGGTCTGGCTCGGCGCGGTTCCGGGCCTCAGCGGCATCGTCGGCATGGTGATCGTGCTGCCGTTCACCTTCGGCATGGATCCCGTGGCGGCGTTTGCGCTGTTGCTTGCGCTTTACGCCGTGACGTCGACCGGCGACACGCTGTCCGCCGTTCTCCTCGGCGTGCCCGGCACGGCGGCCGCGGCGGCCACCGTCATCGATGGCTATCCGCTGGCCCGAAAGGGCCAAGCCGAGCGCGCCTTCGGCGCGGCGTTTGCGGTGTCGATGGCCGGTGGCGTGATCGGCGGGCTCATTCTCGCCGTCTCCCTGCCGGTGATACGGCCGGTCATCCTGCAATTCGCCTCGCCGGAGTTCTTCATGCTCGGCCTTCTCGGCCTGACCATGGTCGGCGCCCTGTCCGGCGCCTCGATTCTCAAGGGGATGTGCTCCGCGGGCTTCGGGCTGCTCCTTTCCATGATCGGCTACGCGCCCGCCAGCCCGGTCCCGCGCTACTGGTTCGATCAGGTCTTTCTGTTGGAGGGACTGCCGCTGATCGCCGTCGTTCTCGGCATTTTCGCGATTCCCGAGGTGATGGATCTGGCGATCCGCAGCCGCTCGATCTCGGATGTCCCGCGCGACCAGTCGTCCGGCGGCGGCATGATGCAGGGTGTCCGCGACGCAATACAAAATAGGTGGCTGGTCATCAGGTGCAGCGCCATCGGCATTTACATCGGCATGCTGCCCGGCCTCGGCGCCGCGATCGTCGACTGGGTCGCTTACGGGCACACCGTTCAGAGCAGCAAGGACAAGTCGCAGTTCGGGCAGGGCGACATTCGCGGCGTCATCGGGCCGGAAGCGGCGAACAACGCGGTGCGCGGCGGCGCGCTCATCCCCACGGTCGCCTTCGGCATCCCGGGTAGCGCGTCGACGGCGGTCTTGCTTGGGGCGTTGCTCATCCAGGGGTTGCGCCCCGGCCAGCAGATGCTCGTGGAAAAGCTCGCCATCACCTACTCGATGGTCTGGACCATCATCATCGCCAATATAGTCGCCGCGGTCCTGCTGATGGCGGCCAGCCGCCAGATTGCCCGCCTCGCCTTCGTACCCGGCCATTTCATCGTGCCGATCGTCATCGTTCTGGTGCTGATGGGCGCCTGGATCGAGCTCACCCATATCGGCTCGTGGATCATTCTGCTGGCGGCGGGATTCGTCGGCATCTGGATGAAGTCCGCCGGCTGGCCGCGCCCGCCGCTGCTGCTCGGATTCATTCTCGGGCCGATCATGGAGTCCGGCTACAGGCTTTCCAGCCGTGCCTTCGGCGAATTCGGATGGATGTCTCGCCCGTTCGTCATCGTGTTCGCCATCGTGATCGTCTTCACGATCATGTGGAAACTCCGGGCCCAGTACCGGAGTGGGAACGAGGGCGGCGACGCCCCGATGCAGGGAGAAGGCTTTGCCGGTGACCCGATCTTCTCGCTGCCGCTCGCCTTGATGTTGTTGGCCGTCTTTGTGGCGGCGGCCATCGCGGCGCTGGAATGGCGGCCATCGGCGCGTCAATTTCCGCTCACCATCTCCATTCCGACCATTGCCATGCTGGCAACCCTTGTCATAGGCGAGTTTCGGCAGGCGGCCACGGCCGCGGGTGACGCGGGCGCATGGCGAGCCGCATTTTCGGCTTCGAGCGAGGCGGTTCTGCTGCCGAAAGTCGCTTTGTTCTTTGCCATGCTGGTGGCGGTCTTGGCCGTCTCCCTCCTCGTCGGGCAGCCGGCGGCGCTCACGATCTATACGGTCGCCTACATTCTTCTCTGGGCCAGGCTCGGCGGCATCGTGGCCCTGATCTACGGCGCGATCACGCTGGCCTTTCTCATCGCCTTCTATGGCAAGCTCATGGGCGTATCGTGGCTGCTGCCGGCGGTCGGCCTGTTCAAATTCCTCGGCTAGAGCGGGCCTATTCGGCCGCGTCCTTGCTGCCCTTGACGAGATCGGCCGCCTGGGCGTCGTAGCGGCGCTCCCTTTCCAGCATCGCCTCTAACCCGACCGTCTCGTAATAGTCCTCGAGCGACATCAGCTCGCCCGCCACCCGGTCGAACGACCGGTCGCGCTTCAGGGCCTCGAGCGCCCGCACCACGCCGCCGGCTGCGGCAAACAGCAGGGCCGAGGGGAAGGTGACCGCCGTTACGCCGAGTTCCTCGAGCTGATCGAGCGTCACCTTCGGCTTGCCCGCGGCATGCGACTGGTTGGCTATATGCGGGCCGGGGACCTCGGCGAGCACCCGCTTGATGGCGTCGAATTCGTCGACGCCCTGCGGGATGGCGAGATCGGCGCCCGCCTCCATGAACATCTGGCAGCGTTCGATCGCCGCGTCGAACCCTTCGACGGCGAAGGCGTCGGTGCGCGCGCCGATGAACAGATCCGGGTCGCTGCGCGCGGCGAGCACCGCATAGAGCCTGGCCAGCATGGTCTCGGCGGTGACGATCTCCTTGCCGGGAAGATAGCCGCAGCGATTGGGAAACACCTGGTCGCCGATGAAGATGGCGGCGGCGCCCGCCGCCTCGAGGGCACGAACGGCCTGGGTGATGTTGTGCACGCCGCCGAAGCCGGTATCGGCGTCGACGAAGACGGGGATCGAAACGGCGCCGCAAATGCGCGCATAGTGATCGGCCATGTCGCGCATGTTGCTTTGGCCGTGGTCGGGCGCGGCCAGCATGCTGCCGAGGGCGGCATAGCCGCCGGCGACCAGCGCCTCGAAGCCCTGCGCTTCGACAAGGCGCGCCGACAACGCGTCATAGGCGCCCGGCAACAGCGCCAGTCCCGGCCGGTTGATGATGTCGCGCCAAGCCTTTCGGGTGCTCATGGTTTCTCCAAACGATGATCCAGTCGATAGTTTCTAGTCGATTTTTTCGGAAGCCGACTGGCGCAGTTTCTGCAGCCAGGGCTGGTCGCGCCGCGTTCGGGCTTCCCAGGCGGCGATGTCCTTTTCATGCCGTTCCGTCAGGCCGATATCGTCGAGGCCTTGCAGGAGCAGCGTTCGCTCGTCGGCGGGAATGTCGAAGGCGAAGACGCGGCCGCCGGGCGCCGTGATCGTCTGCGCCCTAAGGTCGGCGATGAACGCGTCGCGGCCGTCATTGTCGACGACCAGGGCGTCGAAATCCGCCGTATCCTCCTTGGCGAGGACGACGGGCAGAACGCCGTTCTTGAGGCAATTCTCGCGATAGGTATCGGCGAAGCTGCGGGCGACGATGCACCTGATGCCGAAAGCGGCCATGCTCCAGACGGCGGTCTCGCGCGAGCTGCCACAGCCGAAATTGCTGCCGGTCACGAGCAGCTGGGCCGAGCGGTATCGCGGACGGTTCAGGACGAATGCGGCATCCTCGCCGTTCGTGTCGCCTTCCCGGCGGCTGGCGAACAGCATGGCCGCATAGTCCGGCGTCAAATTGCGGCCCGCGGCCGGAGCGATCTGGTCGGTGTTGATATCGTCTTCCAACAGCGGCGCGGCAACGCCGCTGACGGATTTGAACGGTTTCATCAGCCGCCCTCCGTGAAGCGGCGAACATCGACGATCTTGCCGGCGACGGCGGCGGCGGCGGCCATGGCAGGGCTGACGAGATGGGTGCGCACGCCCTTGCCCTGGCGGCCTTCGAAATTGCGGTTGGTGGTCGAGGCGCAGCGGTCGCCGGGGTCTCCATAGTCGAGCATGCCGCCGGCGCACATCGAGCAGCCCGACTCGCCCCAATAGAAGCCGGCCGATTTGAAGACCTCGTCGAGGCCCATGGCCTCCGCCTCGCGCTTGACGGCGGTGGAGCCGGGAACGACCAGTGCCTTCATGTCCTGGGCAACCTTGCGGCCGCGCAAGACCGTCGCCGCTTCAACGAGATCCGGCAGGCGGCTGTTGGTGCACGAGCCGATATAGACGCGGTTAACCGGCACGCCCTCGATCGGCGCGCCGGGCTTAAGCTGCATATAGTCGAGCGCGCGCTCCATGGCCGGTCTGCGCGCGGGGTCCCATTGCGCCGGGTCCGGTATCCGCCCGCTCACCGGGATCACCTGGCTGGGGTCGGTCCCCCAGCTCACCTGCGGCTCGAGGCCGCCGCAATCGACCGACAGGTCGGCGTCGTAGGTCGCATCCTCGTCGCTGCGCAGGCTCCGCCAGGCCGCGTAGGCCGCGTCCCAGTCCGCCCCCCGCGGGGCAAAGGGCCGGCCCGACAGCCACTCGAAGGTGGTTTCGTCCGGCGCGATGAGCCCCGTGCGCGCGCCCATTTCGATCGCCATGTTGCAGACCGTCAGCCGGCCCTCGATCGCCAGCGCCTGGACGATTTCGCCCGCATATTCGATCGCGTAGCCGCGCCCGACCGCGACGCCCAACTCGGAAATCATCTTGAGCACGACATCCTTTGCCGACACGCCTTCAGAGAGCGTGCCGCTGAGGTTGATGCGCATGGTCTTGGGCCGCTTCAGGGCCAGGACCTGGGTCGCGAAGACATGTTCCAGATCGGTCGTGCCGCAGGCAAAGGCGAGCGCGCCGAGGCCGCCCACCGTGCACGCATGGCTGTCCGGGCAGGCGTAGGTCGCGCCCGGCAGGGCGATGCCGCGTTCGGGCGCCACCACATGAGAGATGCCCTGCTCGCGGTCGCCGAGGTCGAAAACGTGGACCCCGAAGCCCTGCGCGCGCTCGCGCGTTGCCTTGGTGAAGACCGTATCGCCGTCCTTGCCCGGTCCGCGACGGGCCGACAGGGAGTGATCCAGGACCGCGAAGGTCAGATCGGGCCGCCTGACGGAGCGCCCGGCATCGCTCAGGCGGCCGAGCGCGATCGGCGCATGCAGATCGTGCGCCAGGTTGCGGTCCATATAGACCAGATCGCGGCCGTCCGAGCGCCTCGCGACCACGTGCGCGTCATAGATCTTGTCAAAAAGCGTTCCTGCCAATTCGGGTTCCTTCCCGACCGCGCGATCGTCCGGGGCAGCTTTCTTATAGCGGACCCCGGCCATATTCCGCTAGGAGGGAAACGATGACCTCGGATGCAAGCCCACTTCGACATGGACGCGCGCCGTATGAGCAAATTCATCGATGAGCTTACCCGTGCGGTCGCGAATTGCGATGGCGGCGACGGGGAAAGCCGGGCGTTGATCGGCCGCGCCATCGCCGACACGCTCGCTGCCGCAGCGGCCGGCTTTCCCGAGCCTGTGACCCGGATGGCGCTTGCCGCCCATGGCGGCGGGCGGGTACCGACCTGGTCCGGCGAAACCTGCGACAGCGCGGAAGCCGCCGTCATGATCGACGCCATTGCCGCCCATGCGCTCGATTTCGACGACGTGTTCCTGGAAAGCGCCGCCCATGCGAGCGCCGTCATTCTGCCGGTGGTTCTGCGCCTGGACGGCGGACATGACCCGGATGACATCGTTGCCGCCTTCGGCGCCGGGCTGATCGCCGCCCGGGCGGTCGCCAGGCGCGTCGGGCTCGGTCACTACCACAAGGGCTGGCACGGCACCGGCACGATCGGCGCCTTTGCGGCGGCTGCGGCAGCAGGGCGGCTGGCCGGGCTCGACGAACGCCGGATGCGCGCCGCCTTTGCGCTCGTTGCGTCCATGTCGGGCGGCCTGAAGATCAACTTCGGCACCGAGGCAAAGCCGTGCCAGGCGGGCTTTGCCGCGGCTGCCGGGCATCGGGCGGCGCGGCTTGCCGCCGCCGGCATCGAGGGCGCGTCCGACGTGTTCGGCCCCGGCGGCTACGCCGAGCTTTACGGCGCGGGCGACGGCAAGGCCGACCTTGACGAGTCCGACTTTGCGCCGCGCCCCGACCGGCTCTCCGTCAAGCTCTATCCGTGTTGCTACGCCGCCCACCGGCTCATCGGGGTGGCGCTATCCGCGCGAGATGCGCTCGGGCCTGTCCTTGCCGATCCGGATACGGCCGTGCGCGTCACGGTGCCCGCAGCTTCGCTCGAGGCGCTCCGCTACGACCGTCCGGCGACCGGACTGCAGGCCAAGTTCTCAGGCCCTTACGCGCTTGCGACGGCGCTGATGAAGGGCCCGCCCACCCTCGCCAACTTCGCCGACGAGGTCGTCGCCGAAGGCGATCTTGCGGCCGCGATGGACCGCATCGAGATTGTCGAGGACCCGTCCCAGCCGAGCGGCGGCGACATCGAGGCCGGAGCGGTGATCCTGGACGTTTTCGATTCGTCGGGGCGGCTGTGCGGCGGCTTCGCGCGCCGGCATATTCCAGGCTCGCCGGACGATCCGCCGTCGCGCCAAGCGCTGGCGGCAAAGATCGACGGGTGCCTGGCGGTATTCGCCCGCGCCTATGGGGGACCGCCGCCGGCCGTGAAAAGGGCCGGCGCCATCCCGCAAGCCAGGGCCTGGCTCGACGGAGATTGAAACGCCGCCGGACCTGCTATAGTCGCGCCGCGCGGCGGCAATTCGGCTCCCTCGTCGGCCCTGTATGGAAATTCCATATGTCTGTTGACATCAATGATATCGCTAAGGTACTTCGCACGCCGCTGGAACTCAATGCCAAGGCCGGCGACAAGATTCTCATCATCACCGATACCAAAATGGACCCGGCCCTGTGGCAAGGGCTGTCGATCGCGGCCGGTCAGTTGGGCATGGAGCCGGTCATCGCGATCATGACCCCGCGCGCGGCCCACGCCACCGACCCGGTCAGCCCGATATGCCAGGCCGCCGTCGACCCGGAGGTCGATCTGTGCATCTATCTGACGAGCACCGCGCTTGCCCACGCCCCGATCACCGAGCAATTGCTGCAGAAAGGCAAGCGCTTCATCCTGATGGAGGAACTGACGCCCGAAATGCTGGCGCCGGACGGCCCGGCGGGCGCCGACTATCGGGCCATCGACGTCCTCGGCCAGAAGATCGCCAAGATGCTCACCGACGGCTCGCGGATCGAGGTGACCTGCCCGAACGGGACCAGCCTCACCGCCAGCATCGAAGGCCGCGTCGGCCGCTCCGTCGCCGGCATGCCCCTAAAGATGCGGCCGAGCGGTGGCGGCGGTTGCGCCTTTCCCGACGGCGAGGCGCATGTGTGCCCCGTCGAGGGCACCGGCGAGGGCACGGTGGTTTTCGATCTCACGGCCCACTCGGTGGGCGCGATCAGGGAGCCGATCCGACTCACCGTCGAAAAGGGGATGGTCACCAGGATCGAAGGCGGCCGGGAAGCCGGAATCTGGCGCGATATTCTTGCCCGCCACGGCGACGTCAACAGCTACAACTGCCCCGCCGAGATCGCCGTCGGCCTCAATCCGAAGGTGACGCCGATGGGGATCATGCGCACCGACAAGAAGCTCTACGGCTCAGCCCATATCGGAATGGGCGACACGATCACGCTTGGGGGAACCTGCCACGCCAAGCTGCGGCTTGAAGGCGTCATCCGCGAACCGGTCGTCACGATCGACGGCAAGACCGTCACCCGCGGCGGCAAGATGCTCGTCGATGGCTGAGTCGCCGCGTTGCGCTTGAGGCGGCGTTTGCCGTGCCGCTCGTCCTTTGCGCCCGCCTGTTTGCCGTCTCGGTCCCGGTGCTGACTCTGAGCGCGACCCACTCCTTCGTGCGGGGGACGATACCGGTTCTGACATGGGGCGGGTTGCGCGGTGGCATCTCCATCGCTCTCGCGCTTTCAATTCCGGAAATGGCCGAGAAATCCGTCATCCTCGCCGCGACATATGCGGTCGTTCTCTTCACCGTCATCGTTCAGGGCCTGAGCCTACGCGCCTTGGTCGAACGCGTCGTCAAGTGAAGGCCTGCTCGCAGCCACCGTTCAGGAGCACATCCGACATCCCGCCGTCAGATCAGAGCCGACCCATGAGAACCAGTACGACGAGGATGATCAGGATGACGCCGATGACGCCGATGCCACCGTGACCGTAGCCGTAGCCGTAGCCGCCGAGGCGGCCACTGAAGCCGCCTAGCAGGAAGATGACGAGGAGGATAATGAGGATGGTTCCGAGCGACATGAGCTATCTCCCTTGCTTCACCCGACCGAACATCGAGCCTGTTTGCACGCCGACTTTTAATTCCTCGATCGGCACATTCCGGACGGCGCGCCAGCGAGGACGCCATCCGGGAATTGCCGAGCTACTTCGTCTCGATGGAAAGACCGCCCTTGTCGATATTGATCTCGACGCCGGTGGCGTTCTGCCGCTCCTGGTAGAACTGATAGCCCAAGACCAAAGCGGCCACGGCGAGCACGCCGATGACGAGGTAGAGACCATTACGATTCATAGCTGGGTGACCTTGCTCAGTTTCCAGAGCAGCTTACCATGATTCTCGATTTGCTGCCGGTCGGGAAACCTGTCCACCGCATCCATGACGGGTTCCCTGCAAATGACAAATCGAGACATGAGCTGCGTCTTTTCAGCCGACGAGAAAGACCCCGGCCGGTGTGTTCCAGCCAGGGTCCTGTACCGGACGCGTGAGGGTACAATGGGGGGGCATTGGGACGACGCCCGGATTTGCACAGATTAGACAGGGCGGCGAGTAGCGTCTGAGCAAAATTGAACACTTTCGCCGCACCGCCCGCGACCGCGTCGCCAGCCACCTGCCTGACTGCAACCGAGCCACAATCGGTCAAAAAATGCACATGGCGCATTTTTCGCCGCGAAAATCCTATGTTAAGATGAGGCCCGTTCTTCACAGACACGCACAGGAGATCGTGTCATGGCGATCAAATCCCAGGCGACCAAACCCTGGGCGATCAAGCCCCAGGCGTCATTCGATCCGAAATCTTTTCTCGCCCATGTCGGCGAGGGCCGGAGCATTGGCAGGTACCGCAAGGACCAGACCGTCTTCTCCCAGGGAGACCCCGCGGACGCGGTCTTCTACATCGAGAGCGGCAAGGTGAAGATCAGCGTCGTTTCGGAGCAAGGCAAGGAAGCCGTCATCGCGTCTCCTGGAACGGACGAATTCTTCGGCGAAGGATGTCTTGCCGGGCGGCCGCAGCGGATAGCGACGGCCGCGACCATGACGGAATCCGTCATCGTGCGACTGGAAAAAGCGGCCATCGTCCGCGTGATCCACCAGCAACCGGCGTTCTCGGAGATGTTCATCGCCCATCTTCTGGAGCGGACCATCCGCGTCGAAGCGGACCTCGTCGATCAGCTGTTCAATTCGAGCGAGAAGCGCCTGGCACGGATCCTTCTGCTGCTGGCGAACTTCGGCAAGGAAGGAAGACCGGAGCCGATACTCGCGAAAATCAGCCAGGAGACGCTTGCCGAGATGATCGGAACGACACGGTCGCGCGTGAGTTTTTTCATGAACAAATTTCGAAAATTGGGCTTCATTCACTACAATGGCCGCATCGAAGTCCACAGTTCATTGTTGAATGTCGTTCTGCACGACCAGACGAATATAAGTACTTAGAATATCGATACTTAAATTCGCTCATTTCGCCGACGCGCATATGGATGCGATCCTCATCCCTTTCGATGTGAGCAATTCTGCACAGTTTTCACCCCATCATAAGCGTAGCTTAAATGGCGAGAGAGGGTCATCCTTCTCAGCGAACATTTTATCATCGTGAGTTTTGTGCAACGAAAATTGCGCCATGAGCAATATTGAACAAATCATCGTTCGGTAAATTGCCAGTTTTTGTTTCGCAGACTTTGAAGGCTCTGGGTCTCAGTCGTTCGCGTCGATCGTCGCGAACGACAAACTCAGTCCGTTCGAATGGGGACAAACGTCCGCAACCGAGGTGGAACCCATGAGCAAAGGAAAACGTATCGTGAAGAAAGCGGTCTTGGCGAGCATCGGCGTTGAAAGGTCATGATAACGCAACATTCATATCGCGGCGGCCTTTCAGGGATTCTGTTGCTCGCCGCCGTCGCGGCAACCTCCGGCCTCCCCGGCCCAAGTTGGTCGACCACCGGCGCCGAGGCGATCGGCAGCAAGCTCGTCGCCCAGTCGGAGCACGCGCTCGCCCTCCAGGTCGTTGCGCACAGGCTCCAGGGCGAACCGCGGGACGGGCGGCTGCGCGTTTCCTCGCTCGGATCGGGTCACCCGGTGATGCTGAGCCGGCCGCTGTTGTTGAAATATGACGAGGCCAATCGGATAGCCGGCTGGATCGCCAGCCTGCAGAAGGACGTTCATCATCGCATGAGCGACACCATCGACACCATGTCGTTGGTCGAAGTCACCCAAGCCGAGGCGGTTCTGCAGCCCCTCGCCTTCGCCATCGACCGGCGCTGGTTCGCCGTTGAATATGTGGACCTGCGCCATTTCGGCCGCATGGCCATGTCGAAGTCCGATGCGGTCCGCGGTCTCGTCGCGCAGACGGCCTGCCGTTTCATGTCGCGGCTGACCGCAACGCCCAGCAATTCGGGAACCTGCGCCGACGGTCCAGAGAGGGCGGTCGTGGTCGCGCGCCGGTAATGCCGGTCTCAGGCATCAACGGCGCCGCAAAAAGAGGGGCCAGGTGGTCCTTTCGATGTGAGCAATTCTGCACAGTCTTCCACCCTGGCATAGGCGTATCTTAAATGGCGCGGAAGGGTCGTCCCCTCCGCCCTGACAGCCGAAGCCCGTTAAGGGCGTCCACCACCCTTTTTCCGAAATTGCCGCCGATCGCGCATGGAACCTTACCGCATGCGGGGCGTTGAAGTGGCGGGTGCGGACGCTTGTTACTGCCTCTGCTCGCAGACGGGGGCGTCACGCGTGAAGGCTTAGCTCACTTGGACCCGACGGAGAATGGATCGATGAACCACAAGCTCATTCCAATCGCATCGCTGACGGCAATCTGCCTTCTGGCCGTCCCCGGCATCGCCTGGTCCTTAGACGGTTCGCCACGGGAACGCTTGACGGTCGCACAATCCGACGCCAGAACGGCATGCGAGGCGAAAGCTCTTCACGACGGTTTGAGCGCGGAAGAGATACAACGCCGGTGCGCCGAGACCGGCGCCCCGGCCGAGGCGCCGCCGCCGCCGAACGCGGCGGTTCCCGAGCCGCCGGCTCCGTCTCCGCAGCCTCAGGCCCAGCAGCCGGCTCCGTCTCCGCAGCCTCAGGCCCAGCAGCAGCCGCAGCGGCCCGGCATGGCCCAGCGGCAGGCGCCGGCGGCGGCCGACAGGAGAGCCTGCGAGGCCGCAGCCCGGAAGCAGGGGCTGAGCGAGGATGAAATGAAGCGGCAGTGCGCCGAGCCTCAGGCCGAACCTCAGCCCGTGGCCGAGCCTCAGGCCGAACCTCAGCCCGTGGCCGAGCCTCAGCCCGAACCTCAGCCCGTGGCCGAGCCTCAGGCCGAACCTCAGCCCGAGGTCGCGCCGGCTCATCCGGAGGTTCAGGCCGAACCTCAGCCCGAGGTCGCGCCGGCTCCGCCGGAGACTCAGGCGCAACCCGCTCTCCCGGCCGAGCCGCAGACCGACGAACCGCCGGCTCAGGAACTGACCGCCGACCAGCCGCCGCCAGCCGCCGCGCAACAGGATTCCGTCGTCGAAAAGCAGCTCGAGACCCAGGGCGACCAAGAAGAGGCGAAAAACTTCCGCGCGCTCCGCAAGCACTTGAGCGAGGAGCGCAAGGCGGTCGAGGAAGAGCAGATTGGCGAGGAAGGCACGACGGAGGGACAGCAGCAGGCCGCCCCTTCCGCCGCCGGCCAGGACGGAAGGCGAGACGGCGACCGGCGGCGTCCCGTGTCCGAGGAGGCAAACGTCGTCGAGGATTTCGGCGCGCGCTTCATCATCCAGCTCGGCAGTCAATTCATCATCCGCCAGGATGAGGCGACCGAGACCGAACGCTTCCTCTACCGCGCTCGCGACGCCGAGGTCGAGAATCTGAGAGGCGGACGCACGCGCACGACCATAACCCGCGACGACGGCGTGAAGATCGTCACCGTGCGCGACCGCTATGGCGACATCATCATCCGCACCCGCATCGACCGCCGCGGCCGCGAGATTGTCCTCATCGACAATCGTGACTTCTACGAGGGCGACCGGCGTCCGCAGTTCCGCTACGACATCGTTCTGCCGCCGCTCAGGATCGGCATCCCGCGCGAGCAGTACATCGTCGAGACAAGGCGGGCGGACCGCCGCGCCATCCGCGTGGCGCTGATGGCGCCGCCGGTGGAGGAGATGGAGCGGGTCTACGCGCTGGAAGAGGTCCGCGCCAACGCGCGGTTGCGCGACAAGATGCGCCGAGTCGACCTCGACACCATCACTTTCGACTTCGGCAGCGCCAGCATCTCGCCGACGCAATTCGGCGCACTGGCGATGGTCGGCGAGGCGATGGCCGACGTGCTGAGGGAAAGGCCGGACGAGGTCTTCCTGATCGAGGGACATACCGACGCCGTCGGCAGTGACTACGCCAACCTGCTGTTGTCCGACCGCCGCGCCGAGGCCGTCGCGGTTGCGCTTTCCAGCAACTTCTTAATCCCGCCGGAGAACCTGATCACGCAGGGTTATGGCGAGGAGTTCCTGAAGATCCCAACCGAGGCAGCGGAACGGGAAAACCGTCGCGTCGCGATCCGGAGGATTACCGAACTGATCCGCGCCCCAGGGGTCTGACGGCAGATAGGCCGGCAGGTCTCTCTTGGGAGATGAGCCGAGAGCTCGAACTCGCCAGTTGCGTTGGCGGATGAGAAATCCCTTCCGCTACTTCAAGACATCGCCCGAGGTGATCCGCCTTGCGGTGATGCCGTATGTCCGCTTTCCGCTGTCGTTGCGCAATATTGAGGATCTGCTGCACGAGCGCGGCATCGATGTGAGCCACGAGACGGTACGGTTTTGGTGAGCCCGGTTCGGCCCGATCTTCGCCGCACGGATACGGCGCAAGCGGGCTCAAAGTCTGCGCGCTTTGCCTCAATGGCGGCGGCATCTGGACGAGGGTTTTTTGTTCGCACCAACGTCAGCCGAACGCGCGGATGCCCAGATAGGCGCCTTCGGAGACATCACTCCACTCCCCAATCAAAGTTCGAAACTCCAAGTGGCTTCGGTATATCTTTCTGGAGAGATCGTCGCCGGAGCCTGCCTCGGCCACCACGTCCTTGCTGATCTCGGCGAATGTCTTCAGCATTGCATCGTTAAATTTTCGAATCTTGACGGTACCCTCCGCCCTTAGTTGGCGCAGCGCCAGGGCGTTATTGGTGTTGAACTCCGCGAGCGAAATTGCGTACTCGCCCGCGGCAGCTATCTCGATGAGCCGCCGGTCGCCCTCATCGAAACTCTCCCACACGCGCTTGTTGATGCCGAGCGCCAGCGCGGTACCCGGCTCGTGCCAGGCGGGATAGTAGTAGAAGTTGGCCGCCTCGTGCAGTCCCATGGCCGTGTCGAGCCAGGGCCCAACCCATTCACAGGCATCGACAGCGCCGGATTGTAACGACTGCACGATGTCAGCGCCCGGCACGAGCACGACGATCGCGCCCAGCCGGCGATACACCTCGGCACCGAGCCCCGCCATCCGGTAGCGCAGTCCTTCGAACCCCTCCGTCGAGGCGATCTCGTTCACGAACCAACCGCCCATCTGCGAGCCGGTACTGCAACTAAGAAACGGCTTGACGTCAAATTGCCCGCTCAACGCATCCCACAGCTCCTGACCTCCTCCGAACCGGACCCAGGCAAACAACTCGTTCGCGGTAAAGCCGAATGGAACGCCTGAGTAGAAATGAAACGCCGGCGATTTCTTCTCGAAGTAGCCGATGTGCGAATGAAACATGTCGGCGACGCCGGCTTGCACGGCGTCGAAGGTCTCCAACGGCCGCACGACCGCTCCGGCCGGAGAAACCTCGATCCTGATACGCCCCTGCGAGGCATCGGCAATCGTGTGGGCCAGGCGCCGCGCACTGGGCAGCATGCCCGGTGCATCGGGATAGTCGGTCACCATCGTGAGGTGCCGAATTCCCTGCGCGATTGCCGGTGCCGGGAACCGCAAGTTCGCTGCCGCCGCTAGCCCGGCGCCGGCCAGAATATCCCTGCGCCTCATTGGCTTCCCTCCGGTTTGCTTCAACGGTTCATCGAGCGTAATGCTAATCTAACATACAAAGCTCGGAAGTACGGTTCGGCTGTGACCACATCGGATTCCGAAGGTACGAAGAATTCGGCGCGCCGGGCTTGGAACCTCGGGGTGCGCGCGCGGCTGTTGCTCGCGTTCTTCGGGATCAGCGCCTTCGCCGTATTGGCCGCCGCCGCGGGGATTTACGCCTTCCGCGAGGTCGGTGGCCGTCTCGATGTCGTAGATGCGCGCATCCCTCCCACCCTTTCGGCACTCGAACTCTCGCGCTCGACCGAACGCATCATCGCCGCGGCCCCCGCGCTGTTGGCGGCGACCGACCGCAATCGACGCGACGAAATCAAGGCCGCACTCGTCTCAGAGGTCGGGCGCTTGAACGCCAGGCTCGCCGATCTGAAAGGCGATGATGCCGGGCTCCTGCCGCTGTTGCAGATCGAGCCGATCGTTTCCTCGCTGACGGCCAACCTCGCGAGCCTCGAGGACCTGGTCGCGGGCCGGCTCGAGACCAGCGAGCGCATCAGAACCCTGCGACGCGGCGTCTTCCAGACCAATGACGAGACGCAGCGGCTTCTGGCGCCCTGGCTGGAGGTCACGGGCAGCCAGATCGCGACGCTCGTCGAGGCTCGCGAGGCAGGCCCGACCGGCCCCGGCGACCAGCCACGACGGCTGGCGTCGCTGATTGAGCTGCAGCGGCTGATGCGAACCGCCCAAGCGCAGGTCTCCGCGCTCGCGGACATGCTGGCCGAAGCCTCCACCACCGATCAGCCTCGACGTCTTCCGATTCTCGCCTTCCAACTCGGCCTTGCGCTGCGCGACCTCGAAGCGACGGCGGCCGGGCTCGATCCCAAGCTGCGTCCGCTGTTCCTGGAGCAGGCGGCAAAGCTGCGGGAGTTCGCCGAGGGAACGAACGCGATCGCGGAAGCCCGCAAGCAGGAACTCGCGCTGGTCGGGGAAGGCGAAAGGCTGCTCACCGAGACCGGCAGACTATCGGCGCAACTCACCGCCGCGGTCGACCAGCTGGGGAGCGCGGCCAAGCGGGACATCGGCGAGGCGATCCGCGATGCGCTGTCCGTACAGCGGCTGAGTACCCGCGCCCTTGTCGTCGTCGTCGCGCTGAGCCTGCTGAGCTCGGTCCTGATCGTGTGGCTCTACGTGGGCGGGAATATCGTCCGCCGTCTCACCGCGCTCAGCGACGGCATGCTCGCCATCGCCGGCGGCGGCCTTCATACACCCGTCGCGGTGGAAGGAGCCGACGAGATCGGGGCGATGGGCCGAGCAGTCGAGATCTTCCGCCAGAACACTTTGGAACGTGACGGGTTGCTGGCCGAGAAAGCACAGGCGGCCGATCGTCTTGAAAAGGAAGTCAAACAGCGCACGGCTGAGGTGGAAGAAAAAAGCCGGCAGCTCGAGATCGCCAACAAGTACAAGTCGCACTTTCTCGCCTCGGCGAGCCACGATCTGCGCCAGCCGCTGCATGCCCTGACGCTGTTCGTGGCCCAATTGCGTACCGAATCCGACCCAGAAGAACGCAACCGGCTCGTCGCCCGCATCAACGCCGCTGTGGGTTCGATGAATGAACTTTTTGAGGCTCTTCTCGACATGTCCAAGCTCGAAGCCGGCGCGCTTGAACTGAACTTGAGCGAATTTCCGATCGAACCGCTGCTCACGCGCATGGAGACGACTTTCGCCGAGGCCGCACTCGAAAAGGGGCTGCGCTTGGGCGTGGTGCCGAACAGCGCTTGGGTCCGGAGCGATTTTATTCTCCTCGAACGAATCCTGTTAAATCTGGTGTCCAACGCCGTGCACTACACGACGCACGGTGGCGTGGTGGTTGGCTGCCGCCGCCGCGGTGGTCGATTGCGCATCGATGTCTGCGACAGCGGAGCTGGCATCCCGGAGGAACAGCAGCGGAAAATATTCGGAGAGTTCGTTCAGCTGGCGGCTCCGAAGCTGGATCGCCGCGGCGGGCTCGGCCTTGGACTTTCGATCGTCGACCGCCTGGGCCGCCTTCTCGACCATCCGATTGAAGTGAATTCGCGGGTTGGCAGGGGATCGCGCTTCTCAATCACCGTCCCTTTGTCAGCTACTCGCAGCGAGGCGACCGAGGTCCCGGTCCCGCTTGCGACGATCGCTGATCCAGCACGCGGCAAAGTCATCATCGTGATCGATGACGATGCGCTCGTGCTCGACGGCATGGGCGGAATCCTCCGAAGCTGGGGCTGCGACGTGGTCACCGCCGAATCCGGGGAAACGGCGCTAGCGAAACTGGCAGCGCAACGACTCAAGCCGGACCTCATCATTTCGGATTATCGACTGGCCAATGCGAAGACCGGCATCGGGGCCATTGAGCAGCTTCGCGGCGAACTTGGCGCCGCGATCCCGGCCTTTCTCATCAGCGGCGACACCGCACCCGAGCGGTTGCGCGAGGCGAGCGCGAGCGGCTACCACCTGCTGCACAAGCCGGTGCCGCCGATGCGGCTCAGGGCCATGCTCAACCAGTTGCTGAAAGCGCGAGATGCCGCCGACGCGGCGCCGACCCGGCCTACTCGCGCTCGCGCGGCGCGACACCGAGCGCCCCGGCCGCAATGACCGCCTCGGTGCGGTTGCTGGCTTTCAGCGCCTTGAGAATCGCGGTGACGTGATTCTTCACCGTCGGCTCGGCAATGTCGAGCACGCGGCAGATCGCCTTGTTGCTCTTGCCCTCCATCATTAGGACCAGCACGTCCATTTGCCGGCCGGTAAGGCCGAGTTCGGCGGCCGAGACCGGCTTCCCCGATCGGGCTGGCATCGCCGGCTTCAGCCCCGGGCGGGCAAGAATCTCCGGCGGCACATAGATGCCGCCGGCGAAAATGAGATTGAACGCGCTCAACATGACCTCGCGCCGCGCTGACTTCGGAATGAAGCCCAGCGCGCCGAGATCGAGCGCCTTGGCCACATGGTCGCGCTCGTCGCTGGCCGAGAGCACGACCACGGAGATCGCAGGATGGCGCTGGCGCAATTCGGCGAGCACTTCGAAGCCGCTGCGGTCGGGAAGGTTCAGATCGAGCAGAATCAGCTCGAGATCGGGGTTCTCGGCAATCCGCTGCATCGCCTGGCGCGAATCCGGTGCCTCGACGATCGCAGCATCTTCCTTGAGTTCCTTCAGGACGCCGCGCAGCGCCTCGCGGATCAGCACATGATCGTCGACGACGAGGATCTTCATCGGGTGTCCCCAGCTCTTTGCCGGCCCCGACCATACTTCAGGACCAGGAGCAAAGCACGCCCTCGGCAATCCGGCGCCGCGCCGGATTTCCATTGGCCGCCCGCGGCTTGGGGCGAGGCCCGGCGCTCGGCCAGCGCCTTCGGTAGCAGGACGCCTGGATGATTCATTTTGCCGCCGCCCGCCGACATATTCCTCATACGAGCTGCATGCACTGAGCGGGCGCGCGGAATGCTCGCCCTACCGCAGCCGCTGGAGCAGGGCGCCAATCGTTGTGGTCGGCGCTGTCAACTAGCTCCATACCAAGGAGAGTATCATGAAGACGTTTCTGATTGCATCGACTGCTGCCGTGCTGATGAGTGGTTCCCTCGCATATGCAGAGGATCCGTTCATCCCGTATGACGATCACCGCACGCAAGCGCACGTCGCCGACGTCGGCTATGTTCCGCCGGAAGTTATTGCTGCCCAACGCCTGGATACCCTGAGTCGGCAACAGCGCTTGGCAGCCTCTCGTGCTGTCGCCGACGTCGGCTATGTTCCGCCTGAGGTTATTGCTGCCCAACGCCTGGATACCCTGCGTCGGCAGCAGCGCTCAGGAGGCTCTCACGCGGTCGCCGATGTCGGCTATGTTCCGCCCGAATACCTTGCCGAGCAACGCCTTGAAGCCCTGCGTGAGGAGCGGCGCCTTGCCCGCCGTCTTGCTGCCCTGCGTCAGGCGCGGCTCTTATATTCGCGTCCTGTCGCCGATGTCGGCTATGTTCCGCCCGAATTTGTTGCCGCCCAGCGCCTTGCTTCCCGGCGTATCGACGAGTAACTGGGTCGGCTGCAATCGCTGAGCGGCAGTTCGGTGTGGAATTCCAGCACCGCCGCAAGCAGCGCGTTCTTCCTCTGAAGTGATCGAAGAGGGTGCGGTTCGCGATGACCGCACCCTCCCCGATTACGTTACCCCCATCCGGGCCAAGCCCTTGCTGTAGATGGCGAGCAGGCGGTTTCCAGAATGCGCTTGGCGCCGCCAGCTTCTCGCGGATCAGGACGTGATCGCCGGCGACCAGATCATCATCGGGTGCCCCGGCGCTTGGCCGGGTTCCGGCCATACTTCAGGACCAAGATCAAAGCACGCCCCTGGCAATCCGGCGCCGCGCTGGATTTCCGTTGCCAGGCAATGGCTTGATCGCCCGGCGGGCGCGGCCGCGACCTTCGTCGCAAGACTCCTGAATGATTCACGGAACGCAATCCGCCCGACAAACTTGCGACCGAAGCCGACACGCGTCGGCCCAGTTTCGGAGGTTAGCCATGCAGATGCTGCTCACGGCGATCGTGACCTGGCTTTCCATCAACTTCGGCCTGCCGGCGATCTACGAGCATCCGCGCGTGGAGTTCGCGTCCGCGGCGAAGATGGCGGAAGTCCGCTACGGCCGGCTTGCATCGATTCGGCCGGACCGCGTTGCCGCCGAGGCCGGACACTCGGCCCCGCCCGAATTCGGCCACGGCGTTCAGGCGATCTACGACGACCGGAGCCGGACGATCTACCTGCCCGAAGGATGGACCGGCGCGACGCCCGCCGAAGTCTCCGTGCTCGTGCACGAGCTGGTCCATCACCTGCAGAACATTGCGGAACTGAAATATGATTGTTCCGGGGCGCGCGAAAAGCCGGCCTACCGCGCGCAGGCGCGCTGGCTGGAGGTATTCGGCAAGAACCTTGTCGATGAATTTGAACTCGACGCCATGACGATTCTCATGCGTACGAGCTGCATGCACTGAGCGGGCGCGGCGGTAAGCGCACCCTACCGCGGCCATACTTCAGAACCAGGACCAAAGCATCCCCCCGCCCGACGTCAAGTCAAGCGCAGATTCCTTGGCGAACAACGCTTTTTCCCCTTCGGCGGGCCGTGCCGCGACCAAAGTCGCAGGACGCCTGGCTGATTCACTTCCGGACGACACGCGGACAAACTGCGCTGGCCAATCGGGACCAAACCACTCTCGCTTCGGGCAACAATGGAAGGAGCAAGTTATGAGATCGTCATTCATTTTAGCCGTCGCGGCTGCGGCCGCCATCGTCGGGAGCAGCGCCCTCGCCGAACCTGTGTCCGTCGAAGTCATGCTCACGCCGCAGGAACAGTTGAAGTTCGAATTCGCCGATGGATCGAAGCACTTCGTCCTTGCTGTTCGGCGCGAGGGAAAGGCCGAGGGTTCGGGAGCGTTCGCCGGTGCGGCGGTCACGGAGATCGGGTGGCACGACATTAATCCACCCGTCTCGGGCGACCCTCAGGGCTATCTGCAAGTGACCGCGGAAAACGGCGACGTCGCCATATTGCGCTGGACGGTGAAGGCCACGTTCGTCAAAGGTGCGGAAGGGAAACCAGCGCTTTTCAACAATGGCTTCTGGGAGCTGGTCAGCGGCACGGGTCAGTTCCAAGACAAGCATGGCGTCGGCTCGCTGGTGATTAAGCCCCAAGGCGGTCCGAACCTGTTTATCCTGGACGGCGAGGTCGGGGACAAGGTCTGAGGATCTTCCGACTTCGCGGCCACGCACGAGGCCGCCCGCTCGCCCCCGCGTTACCAAGGGCGCGCTCGCGGACGGCTTCGCCACCGCCGGGCTACACCATCATCCGGGGGACGTGACCGCCTGGTCCCCGAAAAGGCCCGACAGAGACGAACGGCCAATTTGCCCGAAAGCGGCGCCGAACCCGCGTTTCTAAGCCAGATGACCCGACGAAGAAGCCCGCCAACCCGCGGAAATAACGGGCTTTTTCCAGGAGTGCGCTGGAGACGCCCGGAAACAGGAGACTGGGTGGTGGTGGGTGCAGTCTGGGGCGAACCTGTCTCTGCCAAAATTCCCAGTTCTATGGGAATTAACTGGGAATTTTTTCGAAATCGAGCCCATCTGCCGTCCTGTATGACCTATAAGTATCGGGAATCCCTGACGAAAATCGCAAATTCCCATGGCAAATTAACTGGGAATTCGAAAAGCGAAACTGGGAATGGGCTGGAGTGAACTGGGAATTTGATGGTGGGCAAGGGCGCGCATGGTTCCTGTTCCTCCCGCCCTACAGCCCCGACTTCAATCCGATCGAGAACGCATTCACCAAGCTGAGGGCCCTCCTCCGCAAGGCCGCTGAAAGAACCGTAGACGGCCTTTGGGACGCCATCGGCCACATCATCGAGCTCTTCACACCGCAACAATGCGCCAACTATTTCGCCACCGCAGGATACGATCCGGATCAAGGCGAATCCGCTCTAGGTGGTCCGCTGTCCCCCACTTTCCAGACGTGTTGCTGCTGTACTCGGAACGGAAGCTATGTGCCAAAACCGGCTGTTCTTGTGAGATTTCTGACAATCCAAACGGTGTTTGACCCAGAATCCAACTCTCCCTATCCAGCGACGCCACTTTGGTCCGCTGGCGGTTCAATTATCTCTAGATGATTAAAGTCCATTTCATATCTTGAGTTCACGAAATTGGCGGAGATTGCAATCACGCCAACACAGATTACGAACCAACAGAGCAAGTAAACAGACCATCCGAGAAATTCGTCGTCTAATCCCAGGTGTGCAATGACAAGTACAGACACAAACAGAAAAACAAAAAATAAACTGAAAGCGAGCAATAGCAATCCGACAAGTATTGTGTTGTATGCCTTACCGTGCGGCGATATTGTGAATCCATTTTTTCGCCCAATTATAACACTCTCTCTCGCATACTTTAAAAATAATTGCACTGGCATCCTCGATGCCACGACGATATCTTCATCAATAAGATTTTGGGCAGATAGCTGTTTTACTATAGACTGAATCACACCCTCGTAAATTTGAATGGATAAAAAGAGATAAGGCAGCCACATCAGAGTCAAAGCAGACAGGACAAGGCTGATTTCCAGAAATCCTGGAACTTCGGCGATGGACGCTCCAGTCCCTGGAATTTTGATGTTTCCGCCCTGCCACGCCACAAACGATAGAAACACAAGCAAAACTAGAATCTTGAGGGTCTGTGTTTGTTGGTTTTCGAGGTGTTGCCGTTGTTCAATGAGACCTTCAATCACCTTCTCATTGATCACGTCCAAGCCAAGTCGCTTTTGGCGGCGGATTTCGTCTGCCGCTGTCATTCTGGCGAGGACATTTATGGTCATTTTAAGATATTCTTTTTCGGGCATGGACACAGGCCTCCGGCATCTTAACGCCGGCATTGAAAAATGTTCTGAAGGACCTGTCCATTGGTATTTCCTGGTCCTCGCATATCAGCTGCGCAGTTGGGAAAGCCGCGACGACAGCATCGGGTCAACTCCCGCCCAAAACTCCGGGTGCCCGGTGGTTCCGCTCTCCGCCCCAAAGCGGTCGCAGACAAGCCTAACGTCCGTTGAGCACCGTATTGCTGACGACCTGGCCGAACGGTGCCGACGGGCAAAATCTGCCAACAGCGGATGTTTACAATGAAGGAACGTATCAGCCGTTCTTAGCCATTGGCCGACGTTCGCGCATGTCCACAAATACCATTAATTGCTATTAAAATTAAGCGGGACATCGTAGTCTCCAATATGAAGTCACGTCTGTAATTAAGGCAGAAACACGTGAAATTATGAGTGGCGTGTTGTATTACAAGAGAACGATAATTCTCTTATATATAATAAGCGCGACAGAATATGGTTTTACGGTATTTCCTATTGGCAAGAACAAGAAATATCTATAATAAACTTAGACATTTGTAGTCATTCAATCAGCCAGACATTCGAACGCAATTCATCCCGCATCCATCGGCGCGTTAAAGTTAACGAAAGGTTTCGCTCCGGCGGGACTATTCCCGCGGGTAGTTTAGTTTTACATAAAATTTGATGTGACGAACGGGCTGAGGGAGGCCCGCATCGCACAACATGACTGCTGGTTCATGTATGCGTGTGCGTAGAATGACGGTCCAAGTGCTCATTGCCGGGGGTGCCGGTTTCATCGGAAGCAATCTCGCGAGGATGCTTGTCGACGACAGTGCGGCAGTCGATTGCGTCGACAATCTGATCACCGGCAGAATCGAGAGTATCCGCGACTTGCTGGGCCGGCCGAACTTTCGATTCATCGAGGGAGATATCGCGGATCCTCGAATCCTTGCGCGCCTGCTTAGGCGCCGTTACACCGAGATATACAATCTTGCCTGTCCGACGGGCGTGCCGAACATCGCCATCCTTGGCGAGAATATGCTGGTCACATCGTCCGTTGGCTCGCTCAATCTCCTCAAGGTAGCCCGTTGGTCGAAGGCGCGATACCTCTTTGCCAGCACCGCCGAAGCCTATGGCGACCCCAAGGTCTTTCCGCAGGCGGAAACCTATGTCGGCAATGTCGATCCGGTTGGGCCGCGCAGCGCCTATGAGGAGGGCAAGCGTTTCGGCGAGGCGCTGACGGTCTTCTACGCCCGCAAGTTTGGCGTCGACGCCCGCATCGTTCGGATCTTCAACACCTTCGGGCCCAACATGTCGCCCGACGACCAGCGCGTCATTCCTCAGATGTTGAGACGTGTCATCAATCACGAACCGGTGGTCATTTTCGGCGATGGTTTGCAGACGCGAACGTTCCTGCACGTGGACGATCTCATCGAGGGTTTCGTCCGGATGATGCAAAAAGGCGGCTCGGGCGAGGTCTACAATATCGGCGGCGACAAGGAGCTCAGCATCCTCGAACTGCTCGACATCGTCCGATCGGTAGTCGATGTCGATGTCACGCCGACGTTCAAAGAACATTTCATTGCCGACCATGCCAGGCGCTTGCCCGATCTAAGCAAAGTCAAGGCGCTGGGCTGGCGTCAGAAGATATCGATCCGCGCCGGCATCGAGACGACTTATGCTCATATGCGACAGGCACTAACGTCGCGTCCCTCCGATGCAGTTGGCCGCGCGGGCGACAAACTGGCCGCAACCGCAGCCGCCGGCATGGCTGTCTAGGCGAAAGAGGGGGCGGGACCCATTCGGCCGCCACACGCGTCTGTCGGACGGAGCTTCGATGACCGATCAAGCGATCATCAATCTGGCCCTAATCGTGCTGAGCGCTTCGCTCGGACTTAACATTGCGTTCTGGTGCGCGATCGGGCTTCTTCGCTTTATTGCGGAAAGGTTTGTGAGCCATCATCCTCAGCCATCGACCCGACTGAGAGTGGCCGATGTCGCGGCTGTCATCCCCGCATACAACGAAGAGGTCGCGCTGCCGAAATGCATCCGCGCCCTGACGAAAATCATGCCGGCGAGCCAGATCTATGTGGCGAGCGACGGCTCGAAGGATCGGACCGTTGCAATCGCCAGGTGGCTGGGCTGCCAAGTGCTCGACATCCAGCCGAACCGGGGCAAGGCGCAGGCGCTCGCGCTGGCGATCAAGGAGCATCGCCTTTGCGACGCCTATGAGGCGGTCCTCATCCACGACGCCGATTCGGAGATCGATCCGCACTATCTCGATCATGCGCTGCCGCTTTTCGACGACCCCGAAGTTGTCGTCGTCGCCGGACATGTTCTTTCGCGCTGGCAGAACCAGCGATGCCCGAGCCGTGGGATGCTGTTCACCGCGTATCGCACCCGGCTCTACCGGATCGTGCAGGCGGTATTCCAGTTCGGCCAGTCGTGGAAGTGGACGAGCGTCAGCTATATCGCTCCGGGCGTAGCCAGCATCTATCGCACGTCGGCCCTGAAGAGGATCAACATCGCGGCGCCAGGGCTGGTCATCGAAGACTTCAACATGACGTTTGAGGTCCAGCACAAGCGGCTTGGCCGCATCGCCTACTCGCCCCGCGCACGCTGCCTCACCGAGGATCCTTTCCGCCTCACCGATTACCGCAAGCAGGTCAGTCGCTGGTATCTCGGATTCTGGCAGACCGTGTGGCGGCACGGCGTATGGTGCGGAAAGTTCTGGGCGGCTCTCGGTCCCATTCTCATAGAGCTTCTGATCTTTTGTGCCTTCTCGCTGATTTTGCCGGTGATGGCGGTCCTGCAGCTGGCGTTCGGGATCGACAGCCTCGCCTTTTCGCTGAGCGATCTGTCGATCCGGCCGGTCTCGCCGCTCTATCTGCTGGCCCTCTTCCTTTCCTTCGATTACGCGCTGACCATGTTGGTCGCTGTCATCGACCGCCGCTTCGCCATGCTGGTCTATGGCATTGCGTTTCCAGCTCTGCGTCTTCTGGACGCGGCACTTTTCCTGGGCGCTCTCCTCAGGTCTTTCTCCTACCGATCGGAGGGACGTTGGATAAGTCCGCAGCGGCGGCGTGAGGCATCCGTTGGATCGGAGCAAAGACTATGAACATTACCCGGCGCGCTGCGCTTCTGGGTGGTCTGAGCCTCCCGCTGGTCGCAATAGCAATGCGCAGCGGCGCGTCCGGTGCGACGGCTGAGACGCTGCCCAATCCGCTTATCGTGGCAATCACCGGCGGCAATGCCGATTCCGCGCCCCGCCGGCTTGCCGCTCTCCTTGCGCCCTTGCTGGAGCGGACGATCGCGGTGACGCTTGGTATTGCGCCGATAAGCGAGGGCGTATCGCGGCTTGAGCCCCGGTCGAAGTTGGCGCAGCAACTTCGCACTATGGCCGACACCTTTCCCGACTTGCTCGAACTGGCCATCGACGCTCAAACCGTCTTCTCTGAGGACCCCTACTTCCAGCTCAGGCAGGCGAGTATCGCCCAGGCCGCGTTTTCCTGGGCCATGAACACCCGGGGCGATTATGAGAAACAGCCTCTTCTAACTGCGCTAACCCTCATCACTTCCTCTCCGCTCCGCTCTTCAGAGGATCTAGCGGGCGTGCGAGCGGCCGGAATCCGCACGGCGATCCGCGTGCCCGGCGATGAGGGGTCCAGATTGAGAAACCCCGTGCTGAGCGGCGGTTACATCATGACGTCGACCGGGCTCGCCAATACGTTCGGCGATGACGCGACGACGACGCTGTCGGAGGCAGTGGCCGGCCAGCCGCGCCCGCCAAGGGCAATCCAGAAAGGCATCCAGATCGCGGCAGCGAAACACGACCCGATCATCGTCCATATTCCGCTTTCCTCCGTCGACAGCCTCAGCGACATCGACTTGTCGGCCTACGCGACGGAATTGGCGAAAGTGCTCGCCGCCGCACGAGATCAGGGAACGGTCCGCTGCGTTCTGCCCCATGATCTCTACGTCCAGTCGCGTCAGGGCCCCTCCCGCTACGTAATCGTCCGAGTGGATGATTATCACCTCAGCCCTGCGACAGATGTCGCGCATCGCGAATTCACCAGCGACCTGTTGCGAGCCGGAATTCCTTTGACCGAAGCGGTCATTCCCGGCGGCCAAAACTCTCTTGGCGCCGACGGCATCTCCAAGGCCCATATTGAAGGGCTGCTCAGCAATCCGAACTACGACATCGCCACCCATGGATTGAATCACACGGCCGAGGAGTTCGTCGGCCTTTCCTCCGATGAGAGCGGCGATATGCTCAGGCGGGCAACCAGCGAGATGTACCGGGCGACCGGGAAGCTGCCGATGACCTTCGTTCCGCCGAACAACGCCTTCGACGCAGCGACCCTTTCGGCCCTGGAGACATGCGGCGTTCCGATGCTGAGCGCCGACAAGCACGACTACAAATGGATCTGGGGGATGGGTCAAGGCGGCATCCTTCAATTGTCGAACACGGTCGCATTCGAGAAAGGCTGGGATGGTGAGGTCCCGTATTTCGAAACCGGGGAGGTCCTGAAATTTTTCGGCTCGCGGAACGACGCGGTATTCATGATCCACCCCGTAACGCTGAACTTGCCGGAGAAAAGGCACAAGGTGATGGATACTCTCGCGGCACTCGCTTCGCTACCGGGAACGCAGTTGACGAATTTCGAGTCCTATTACAAAGCCGTGACCCCCGAAATGCCGGTGCTGAAGCTTGTTCAGTCAGCCCGCGCACGCACCGTCGTAACCGATGCCGGAGCCGCGACCGTGACCGCTGATATGGAACGGAAGCTGAAGCAGGATGCCGCTGTCGCCTGGCAGTATTTCGAGCGCGGAACCGCGAAAAATGACGGCATGGCTCCTGCGACCGCATGGGAGGAGGCCGGCAAGCTTCAGGGCTACGCGTTTGCGACCATGTGGGACATTGGATCATTCATAATGGCGAATGTGTCGGCGCACCGGATCGGATTGATCGACCAGACCCGCTTTGAAACCTCGATACAGCGGATCATCGATTTTCTTGGCCGGTCAGCCTATCGCTACAAGGCTGTAAATCTGCCGGAAGCTGAAAGACCGATTGGCAGGGAACGCGGCCAGCGGAAAGGGTTTGATTCGGCCGACGTCGGCCGGTTGCTGATTACCCTGAAGATTCTCGACCGATACACGGAACAAAGTTTTCCAGTCGCGGATCTGGTGACCACATGGGGTCTGCAGGCCTCGATAATTGACGGCGACATGCACGATATTGGCACCCGCACGACGACCTCGGTGCAGCAGAATTCCTATGCCCACTACCCGGCACGCGGCTTCAGGCTTTGGGGCGTCGACGTCAATCCGGTTTACCAGGAGCGCAATCCCCTCGCGGATATGGACGCCACCCTGCGCTTCCTCGAGGAGGTCCGCAGCCGCGGCCGCATTGCGACCGAGCCCAGCACCACCGAGGAGGTCGAGCTCGGCGCATCGGCATACGGCAAGATCATCGCCGACGTCCTCCACGCGGCGCAGATCAAGCGATACGAGGAGACCGGCATTCCGACGTGCGTGTCGGAATGCCCGATCGATCAGCCGCCCTGGTTCACCTATCAGGGCTATCAGATCGGCGGGAATGGCGGCACTTGGGTTGTCGATGCCCCCTCGCCAAGCGGCAAGAGGCAGATAATCAGATTGGGTGACGCAATTCGCCTCGTTAGCACCAAGGGTTGTTTTCTCTGGCTCGCGACGCGACCTGACGCCTACTCGCAAATGCTGTACGCGCTGGCGCGGGAAAAGGGACAAACAAACGGTTTCGGCTTCGCTTCCGGCATCTATGAGGCCACTCGAGAGCCGACCATCCATTCCGACGTCAACACCAATGGCATCATTCTGGAGGCGATTGCCTACATCATCAACGGTCGCAGCCCTCTCATGACCCTCTCCCGACAAGATTAGGTGATGAATGGGTAGGGGGCATACGGCCCTGGGTGGTTTGAAGCCGCGAGGCGATATGAGGGCAAAGCGGTCTTGCATAGATTGCAGGGAACTGACACGTTAACTGGGCTGAGCGGCAGAAATCCCCAGCCCGACCGTCAGTCACGCAGCCGCGGTCGCCGCTGCCCACGTCTGGTGAGCCTCGGCCCGAAACTGGCGGAGGGTCGGTCGGCGGATCAAATGGCGTTGGAGGTTAAAGACGTTGGAGACGGCGGCGCGGGTGGAAAGGAACCTCTGGGCTGAGCCCTGCGACTTAAATTTCTGCTGTTTTCGTTCTCGTCGTCGAATGTCCAAGTGTGAGTTTTCCGCCCGATTGTCGGCGTGCATGCCGCCTGGTCGATGTCGGTCCCCCAGCCCCAAGATCCTGGCCGCGGCGCGGTATGAGGCGAGCTTGTCGGTGACGATGGTCTCGGGATGGATTCCCCGATGCTTGAGCAACTTTCTCAGCAATTTCAGCGCTGCAGCTTTGTTTCGGCGCTTCTGGACCGGAACGTCCAGGACCTCGCCCCCATCGTCGACAGCCCGCCACGGGAACATCCGCCGGCCGCCGATCTTCACCACCATCTCGTCCAGATGCCACCGACTGGTCGGCGGCAATCGCCGCCGCCGCAGATTGGCAGCCATCAACGGCCCGAACTTCAAGGCCCAGCACCGAATGGTCTCATTGCTGACCTCAACGCCCCGCTGGGCGAGCAGCTCCTCGACATCCCGAAGGCTCAGCGTAAATCTGAAATAGAGCCATACCGCGTAACGGATGACGTCCGCCGGAAACCGGTGACGTTTGAATGAGATCGGATTCATGATTCCTCCCCGGCCGGGGTCACTGTACGGCCCCGAACCGGAGAAAAGTTAGCCTTAACCTGCCAGCACACATTCACGCGACGCGGCGCGGTTCCTTCGCAAATGGACTGAGCCCCAGCCAGTCCTGCATGGAGGTCGCGATCTCGCGCTTACCGTCGAAAATGATCCGGCTCTTCGCTGCAGCGACCCGTTCGATACCCATCCAGATCGCCGTCATCGTGCGCAGATCCGTTGTGACATAAAGATCGACCTCGAAGCCGGGATCGGCCGAGCACAGATCGACCTCGCCGGTCGGCTCTACCACCAACCACCAGTTCTGGCGGGCGGGCGCAAGTTCGGAGTAGCGAAACTGAACCACTGAGCGGGCGGCGGGCAGCGGCGTTGGATTGAGGTTTCGGCGCATGTCCCACATCAGCAGCGAGGGGTCGAGATTCTTCAGAGAAACCTGCGATTCGACCCATCGCTGGCCCCAGATGCCCACTGCTTCGATCACCGGTTGCAGATCGCGTCCCGCAGGCGTCAGACGATAATCGTAGACGCCGCGCTCGCCCCGGACGCGCATCCGTTCAATGATGCCGCTGCTTTCAAGCTCTTTCAGCCGTTGCGACAACAGCGTCGGCGACATCCGCGGCACGCCGCGCCGCAGATCATTGAATCGGCTTGATCCGGCCACGAACTCACGCAGCAGGACCATTGTCCAGCGGGTGCACAGCACTTCTGCCGCCATCGCGACCGGGCAGAATTGTTGGTAGCTTCCATGTGTCATGCAATCATCCTTTGTCTGCGGGAAGGATCGGGGAACCGCCGGGCCGCGCATAGTCCAGAAACTGTATCGCTCGGTCCAGTCCCTTCACTGGACCGTGCGCAGTGGCCGGGCGCAGGCTGACGGGATTATATTCATTCTAACATGAAGGAGGTTATCCGATGACTTTTTCCCTCAAGACCCTTGGCGGCGGCACGAAGCGCATCGACGATGCGGCACTCGCTGCCCTGCGGGCCGACCTGCGCGGCAGCGCCCCGCTGCCCGGGGAGGCCGGTTATGAAGAGGCGCGCACGATCTGGAACGGCATGGTGGACCGCAGGCCGGGCCTCGTGATCCGGGCACTTGGGACAAACGACATTCGCACGGCGGTGAACTTTGCCCGCGAGAACGACCTGCTCATGGCGATCCGGGCGGGCGGCCACCAGATCGCGGGGCATGCGGTGATCGACGGCGCGGTTCTGCTAGACCTGTCGCTGATGCGGTCGGTGCATGTCGATCCTGCGGCGCGCAAGGCGCGGGTAGGGGCAGGATGCCTGCTGTCGGACGTGGATTGCGAGACGCAATTGCATGCGCTGGCGGTCCCGGTTGGCGTGAATTCGACGACCGGTATCGCTGGGCTGACGCTGGGTGGCGGCTTTGGCTGGATCACCCGCAAATACGGCATGACCATCGACAATCTGCTGTCGGCGGAGATGGTGCTGGCTGATGGCAGCATCGTCCGCGCCAGTCCCGAAGATCACCCGGACCTCTTCTGGGCGATCCGGGGCGGCGGCGGCAATTTCGGGGTGGTGTCCTCGTTCGAATTCGCGCTGCATCCGCTCGGCCCGCAGGTGATGTCGGGTTTGATTGTGCATCCGATCGCGGACGCGCCCGACCTGCTGCGCGGATTCCGCGAGATATGTGCGAACGCGCCAGAGGAACTGACCGTCTGGACCGTGATGCGCAAGGCACCCCCACTGCCGTTCCTGCCAGAAGAATGGCACGGGCGTGAGGTACTGGTCTTTGCCGCATGCTATGCGGGCGACATGGCCGAAGGCGAAAAGGCCATGGCGGGGTTGCGCGCCTTGGGCAATCCCATCGCCGACGTGATCTCGCCGCATCCCTTTACCGGCTGGCAGGCGGCCTTCGATCCGCTACTGACGCCCGGCGCACGCAACTATTGGAAAAGCCATGACTTCATCAACCTCTCGGACGTGGCCATATCGCTGATCGTGGACGCCATCGGCACATTGCCGGACCCGCAGTCCGAGATATTCATCGCCCATGTCGGCGGCGCGATGGCCCGTGTCGCCCCCGACGCAACCGCCTTTCCGCAACGTGCAGCGCACTTCACGATGAACGTGCATGCGCGCTGGTCGGACGCTGCGAAGGATGCGGCCTGCATCGGCTGGGCGCGGGACTTCTTTGATCGCACAGCACCGCATGCAGCTGGCTCGGTCTATGTTAACTTCATGCCCGAGGACGAAGTGGGAAGGATTGGCGCAGCCTATGGCGGCAACATGGACCGTTTGTGCCGGATCAAAGCAAAATATGACTCCGCCAACCTATTCCGTGCGAACCACAACCTACTAGCAGCAGCAGCGCCGGCGGCGGAATAGAAGATTAAGGGGGCGGGACTGTCGCGACCTGCCGTGGCTTCTCGCCCCTCTGGCCTTCGTGCGAAGCGTCATCGATAGCACGAAATGCGATCGACAGTGCCGGTTTCGAGAAGGGACGATTGAGGCAGGGCGACTTGGCTCGTAATTGCGAGGATTTCGCATGAACAATAATGTCTTGGTGAATATGTTCCTGATAAAGGACATGGTTCAGCTCGACCTGAGGTGCGATGCGGTCAGGCCAGCCACGGAATTGATGAGGGCAATGCGCCGTTCGCTTTCGATGCCGTTTCGCCGCCCCTTTTCGCAGCGCGAGCCGCTCGAACTCAATATTCCTGCTCGTAGAAAATGCCGAGGCTGGTGTCGCGTGTTCCCGCCGTGCCGCGCAGCTTGAGTTCCGGGGTGACGTCCAGATTAATCGTCGCGTCGGCCGATTCCTCGCCGGCTTGCACGCCGAGATAGACGTTCTCGTTGATATAGGTCCCGGCCTCGACCCCGATGCCGCCGCCCTGCTGCGTAACAATGTCGAGATTGTCGAGGCCGGTGGTCGCGCGGATGCGGTCGAGGATCGGCGAATTGCCCCCGCCGCCGGCAAGCTCCGCGGCGGCCGCCGCCAGCCGCGCGATCTGCAGCGGCGAAAGGTCGGTGACGCTGCGGCCGAACAGCAGCCGCGCCAGAATCTCGTCCTGCGGCAGGTCCGGCGCCGAGGAGAAGGTGACGTCGGGGTCCGACGCGCGTCCGCGCACGCTGACGGTCACGGTGATGTTGTTGTTGCGGGTCGTCCCGACAAAATC
>JAUYJB010000008.1 GCA_030688605.1 Hyphomicrobiales bacterium | reverse complement strand
GCATCGTCGCCGGCCCGCATGTCAGGAACGCCTGCGCCCGGCACATGCGGGACCTGGAGGAGGGAGCGAAGCGGGGGCTCGCCTGGGACCTGAAGGCGGCGCGGTTCGCGCTCGGCTTCTTTCCCGACGTGCTCAGGCTCGCCGGCGGCCAGTTCGAGGGGCTGGCCTTCAAGCTCGAGCCGAGCCAAGCCTTCATCGTCGGCTCGCTGTTCGGCTGGAAGCGCAAGGCCTGTCCTCGGGCCGGCCAAGGGCCGGACCCGGGGAATGGCACGCGTCGCTTCCGGCGCGGCTTCATCGAGGAGGGCAAGGGCAACGGCAAGACGCCGCTGGCCGCCGGCATCGGATTGTTCGGCCTGATCGCCGATGGCGAGGCGCGAGCCGAGATCTACGCCGCGGCCTCGGACCGCGACCAAGCCATGGTCCTGTTCCGCGATGCCGTGGCGATGGTGGATCAGTCGCCGCGGCTGAGCGAGATCATCAAGCAGTCGGGGGAGAACCCGGTCTACAATTTGGCGGACTTCGAGACGGGCTCGTTCTTTCGTCCGATCAGCCGCGAGAAGCGCAGGCAGGGCTCGGGGCCGCGTCCGCACTTCGCGCTGTGCGACGAGGTGCACGAGCACCCGGACCGCTACATCGTCGACATGCTGGAGCGCGGCTTCAAGTGGCGCCGCCAGCCGCTGCTGCTGATGATCACCAACTCCGGCTCCGACCGGAACTCGATCTGCTGGGAGGAGCACGAGCACGCCGTCAAGGTCGCGGCGGGCGAGGTGGAGGACGACGAGACCTTCGCCTATGTCTGCGCACTCGACAAGGGCGACGATCCGCTGGAGGACCCGTCCTGCTGGCCGAAGGTCAACCCGCTGCTCGGCGTCACCGTCACCGAGGACTACCTGGCCGGCGTCGTGCGCCAGGCCAAGGCGATCCCCGGCAAGCTCAACCTGACGCCGGAGGCGCTGCGGCTGAAGCATGTGCCGGATGCCGACTGCGCCCGTTATGACAGCCTGAGGAGAGCCCTGTGATGGAGCGTTCCGAGATTCTGACCGCCATGGGCAGCCTCAAACTCTACGGCATGAAGGCGGCCTTCGACGAGATCATCACCATCGCCGTGAAGCGCCAGCATGAGCCCCAGCGCATCGTCGGTGACCTTCTGACGGCCGAGATCGCCGAGAAGAAGGCGCGCTCCATCAAATATCAGATGACGATCGCCAAGCTGCCGCTGGCCAAGGACATCGACGACTTCGTCTTCGAGGCCACGCCGATCAACGAGACCCTGCTGCGTGATCTCGCCGGCGGCAACTTCCTCGCCCATCAACGCAATATCGTGCTGGTTGGCGGCACTGGAACGGGAAAGAGCCATCTCGCCATCGCCATCGCGCGCGCCTGCATCCGTGACGGGGCGCGCGGGCGCTTCTTCAATGTCGTCGATCTGGTCAACAAGCTCGAAGCCGAAGCCCGGGCGGGCCGCCAGGGACGCATGGCCGACACCCTCTCACGCAAGAACTTCATCATCCTCGACGAACTCGGCTATCTGCCGTTCGCCCAGTCAGGGGGCCAGCTCCTGTTCCATCTGATCAGCCGGCTCTACGAGCAAACCTCGGTCATCGTCACCACCAATCTCGCCTTCGGCGAATGGCCCACCGTCTTCGGCGACGCCAAAATGACGGCCGCCCTCCTCGATCGCCTGACCCATCATTGCGACATCATCGAAACCGGCAATGAAAGCTGGCGGTTCAAGAACCGATCCTGAACCCTGCGCAAGGCGCCGCCCCGACCGCCGCTTCGCCACATGACCGCTCTCGCGGCGGTCCAGGCGGCGCACCGTGATGCATCCCAAGGGGGTCCCTTTTGCACGCCGATAAGGGGTCCCTTTCCAATGCCGATTGACACCAATGCGCAGCAGGTTCTGCTCGAGGTGCGGCTCTTGGAGGCGAGTCGCAGCGCCGGCCGCGAGCTCGGCGTGAGCTGGTGGGTTCGTGATCCCGGCAGCACGCGCGGTTTGGCGACCGGCGCCGTCGATCGGCCGACGGTGGGTCCTCCGCCACCGACGAACACGCTCTTATCGCCGCCGACGGCGCTCTTCACCTTGAGTCCCGCCCTTGCGAGCGGCGCCGTGCCTTTCGGAACCCTGGTGGCGCAGGTTCTGGATGCCGGGATCGACGCCGATATCGTTGTCCAGGCGCTCGAACAGAAAGGGCTGGCGCGCCGACTTGCCGAGCCCAACCTCGTCGCGTTGTCGGGCGAGAAGGCCAGCTTCCACGCCGGCGGCGAAGTGCCGATCCCCGTTCCCAGCGGAGACGGCGACATCACCATCATATTCAAGGAATACGGAGTTCGCCTCAATTTTACGCCCGTGGTGCTCGACGACGGACTCATCAATCTGAAGCTCGAGCCCGAGGTCAGCGAGCCCGATCCATCCGTCACCATCCGCACCAACGACATCGAGGTGCCCGGCTTCGTCACCCGTCGGGCGTCGACGACGATCGAGCTGCGCGACGGTCAGAGCTTTGCCATGGCAGGGCTGTTGCAGACGACCCACACCAAGAACCAGTCGCAGCTTCCCTGGCTCGGCCAGGTTCCGGTGCTCGGCGCCCTGTTCCGCTCGTCCGACTTTCAGAAGCAGGAGACCGACCTTGTCATCATCGTCACCCCGCACATCGTCAAGCCGTCCAAGCCGGGGGAGCCGCTACGCACGCCTTTGGACAAGACGCGGCCCGCCAACGATGTGGAGTTCTTTCTTCTCGGCATGCAGGAAGTGAGCGATGACATGTTGCGCAGGTTCGAGAAGGGACAGGGAATTTACGGGCCATACGGTCACATCATCGAGCTGCAGCCGGGAGCCAACGATGTCCATACCAAACAATAAGCCGCGTTGGGCTTCGCTTGCGGCGGTTGCCTTTGTCGCGCTCGTTCTTGGAGGCTGTGCCGACTATCTCAATCATCGCGATCGGGTGACGCTGGCGGCGGGCGACGCGGTTTATTGGAACCAGGCGGTGCATACCATCGACCCCTGGCCCCGCGATGTGGCCGACACCGACATACCCGGCCAGGGCAAGCGCGTCGACGCGGCGATCCAGAAATACGAGAAGCCGCCTCCGCCGGCAAAGGCGACCGATGTCACCGTCAATGTGGGTGCCAATGCCGGCGCGACGGTCACCGGCCCGTAGGACGGTGAAGGAAGATCGAACGAGCGGATCGTGCCGGCGGATCTCCAGGCGGATCGTCCTGTCCGCGGCTCTGGCGTCGATCTTCTCGCTCCCGGCTTTCGCGGAGCAGGGGCGCGGATTGTGGGGTTTCTCCGCGCGTTCGCCAGGGGCTGAGCCCCGCCGCCGGATCCCGACGAGCCTGGGTCCGTCGACCCGCACCGCTGTCGCCTATTCCAGCACGGAAACCCCCGGAACGATCCTCATCGATACGGCGCAAAAGATGCTCTATCTCGTGACGGCCTCGAACCGTGCGTTGGCCTATCGCGTCGGCGTCGGCCGTGACGGGTTCGGCTGGACCGGTCGCGTCGCCATCGGCGCCAAGGCGAAGTGGCCCGATTGGCGGCCGCCCGAAGAGATGAAACAACGCGAACCGAACCTGCCGGACCTGGTGCCGGCCGGACCGCTCAATCCGCTCGGCGCGCGGGCCCTCTATCTCTACAAAGGCGGGGCGGACACCTTGTATCGCATCCATGGGACAAACAGCGCCGACACGATCGGCGGCAATGTCTCGTCGGGCTGCTTCCGCCTGACCAATGCGGACGCCATCGATCTCTACGATCGGGTGCGCGTGGGCGCCCGCGTCATCGTCTATTGACGGTTCGCCCCGCGTCGAGGAAAGCAAGCCCCCGGCGCGACTCCATCGAGCAGCCCTTCGCGGCGGCCGGACCAGGGCCTGTTGACCCTTATGTTGCGGGTCTGGCGGGAGCCGATTTTTCCGCCTGCCAGGAGCAGGCGCTGCCGTGGTGCCATCCCACCACAAGGCGTCTTCGACGCCGCAGGCGGGATAATGGGCCCCGTCCCCGCGGGATTTTGCGCAATCGGCGCGAGGCGGCGTCGCTCGTCCTCGAATTTGCGCTGCATGTCCATCGTCCTCGCTCCTGCCCTCGCACCGATTTCGCGCAAACCAGACCTCGCAAGATAAGGGTCAACAGGCCCTAGCCGAAGCGCCCTGTGCCGGGCATTGTCACGGTAATCAAAGCAGCGCGAGCATCCGCACGGGTCCCTCATCTCAGGCGGCGCGTGCCA
>JAUYJB010000007.1 GCA_030688605.1 Hyphomicrobiales bacterium | reverse complement strand
CGGTCGTAGAGCGGCACCGGCGCCGCCACGATCGTATCGTTCGGCAGCAGGCGGACGCACAGCAGATAGACAGCGAGCGCCAGCGCCACGTAATAGGTGACGGCGAGCGCGAAGCCGCGCGCCACCACGTCCCAATAGGGCACGCCGAGAAATTCCGACATCAGAAAGGCACCGACGCCCATCAGCGGCGGCATGAGGAGGCCGCCCATCGAGGCCGCGACCTCCACCGCGGCGGCGAAAGTTCCCGGCACGCCGTAGCGCTTCATCAGCGGAATCGTGATGCTGCCGACCACCACCGCGTTGGCCGAGCCGCTGCCGCTGATCATGCCGACCGAGAGCGAGCCGAGCACGGCGGACTGCGGCACCATCTGGCGCGAGCGGCCAGCGATGCGCCGCATGACGTTGATCATCGCGCTCTGCGCACCGAAGCCCTGCGCCGCGGCGGCCAACAGCAGGAAGGCGGCGATCAATGTGAGCGCGAGCTGGCCATAAATGCCGTAGATGCCAGTGGAGAACTCCACGGTGCTCGATGTCACGATGCGATAGAAGGACGTGCCCGGATGCCAGAAGAAATCGATCGGGCTGAGATATCCCCACAACGTGTAGACCACCAGAACCGCGTTGATCCAGAACAGCACCGGATGGGCGAGCCGCGACAGCTCCATGACCAGCAGAAACACCAGCAGGCCGGCGATGAAGTCCTGCGTGGTGTAGGAGCCCTGGCGATAGATCGCGATCTCTTCGAACTCGGTATGAAAATGCCAGAATACGTAGGCGCAGATGGCGATATAGGCGACCACGATGGCGTCGTTGGCGCGCGGCGGCAGCCATTTGTAGAGGTAATCCTGCCGGTAGGTGAACAGGATCTGCAGGATCAGCGCGATCGACATGACCCGCGCCACCAATTCCTGAGCCCCTCCCGATCCGGTGTAGTAGTACCAGGCGAGCCAACTAAATTGAACCAGCGAGAACGCGAGAATCAGGTTGCTCAGATTGAACTGGCGCTTGATCTGATTGCTCGTCATAACCGTCCCCACGTCGGCTAGTGCATTTTCAGCCGGCGGCCCTTACGACGTCAGCGGCCGGTTGCGACTCGCGCGATGCCGCCGCTCTCCCCAGCAATCATGCCGGCACGCGAATAAGCGCGAGGCGGAAGTTTGCGTTTGACGCAAACTCCCGCCCGTATTTCCCTCTATGCGATCAATTGCCGCTGGCAGCGATCTTCCACGTGTCGTTCCAGGCGTTTTGCTCCTTGAGGAACTTGGCGAGGCCGGCATGCACCGGAATGCTCGGATCGGCGTTGATGCCTTGGACCTGCATACCGACAAAGTCTTCCGCCATCGGGCCGAAGCCGGGTTCGCTCTTGGCGAGCGCTTCGCGGTTCTTGTAGAACGCGCTGACCATCTTGTAGACGACGTCCTCCGGCATATCGGCGCGCATGTTGTAGCCGAACAGAATCGGCACGCCCTGGATTTTCGAAACGCCGACATCCTTGGAGAACACTTTCGGATCGACTTCGCTGATCGCCAGGCCGGCGGCTTTCAGCTTCTCCACTTCTTCCGGGCACGGATTGACCACCGCCACGTCCATGCGCACGTCGGTCTCCATCCAGTACGGCGCCAGCGTGGCCCCGGCCGTCGTATAGGCCACCGAACCCGCGATCGTGCCGCCCTTGAGCGCGTCGGACTGGGTCTTGGGATCGATCTGGACGTGGTTGAACTCGTAGCCGAGCACCTTGTACATGCGCTGGAAGTTGAGCCAGTTCATGAACCCGGCGGTGGTGAAGAAGGTCGGCTTGCCGCTCAGATCGCTCAGGCACTTGTATTGCGCGGCCTTGTCGGCCGGCACCGCCATGAACGATTCCATCGGATAGGCGTACCAGGTGTGGACCAAATTGCTCTTGGCGGCTTTGTAATCCTTGAAGGGGCCTTCGCCAGCATAGAGTTGGGTCATGCCGACATCGGCGGTGTAGCCGATCTCGCCGGTGCCATCCATCGCCGCCTTCATAGCGCCGGTCGTGGACGGGTAGGGATTGACGGTGATGGTGTATTCGCCGCCAAGCGCTTCTTCGGCGATTTTGACCATCGAAGCCGCAATCTTGTAGCCGTAGGAATCGACGCTGGAGGTCGACCAGCGGATCGATTTGCGCTCCTGCGCGCCGGCCGGCTGCGGGGCCGACAGGGCAAGCACGGCCGCGAAGCCGAGCGCAGCCGCCGCGACATTGCAGGCATATTTCGTTCTAGACATGAGTGTCCTCCCTTTCGGTTGTCTTTTTGCCAACCAGGACGGCTGACCCTGGTGAACCCCAGTTTCGGGCGTCAGAGTAGCCATTTGGGCTCCCTGCGGCAATGCCGCAAGCTGGGGTTCCCCAGATGTGGCTCCGCAACTGGTGAATGGTAGCGATTTTCTGCATTGCTTGGAAGCCCAGGTTCGACACCCGGCCCGCTCCTATTCGACGCAGCCTGCACGGTTGTCGAGGAGCCGATCCGGTCATTTTTCCCGATATTCGAACGCACTCCTCATTTCGGTTGCTCTTGAATGCTTGATCGTCGTGTGTCTTCCGCCGGCGCTGGTGGTGGCTGCGGCCGAGATTCCCCCATGAGCCGCAATATCTCCTGGAACATTTGCGGTAGGATGGCGACCTCGGCCATCTCGAAGGCGACATGGCCGCCGTTCCTGATGACCTCCGCGCCGATCTTGATCAGCTTCTCCTTCAGGCTGGTCAGCGACCCGTGCGCGACAGCCGTGTCCACTTGATCGCGCCCTTGCCCTCCCTGATGTGTTGCTCGGCCGTGCCACAGATCGCCCGGCGGAGGCCAAGCAGGTGGCCGAGCGCGCGTTCGACAAGTATCCGCGGCTTGCCGATCGGGCTTGAGCCGCGCTTCATAGACATGGTTTTCAAGATCCTCGACGATCTGCAGAACGCCGAGGGCAAGACGATCGTCATGGTCGGGCAGAACGCTAAAAAGGACCTCGAATTCGCCGATATCGGCTATGTTCTGGTCTCCGGTCAGTTCGCCGCTGCGGGCAAGGGCGACGGCCTGCTTGCCGATCCCGAAGTCGGTCGGCTATTCCTTGGCGGAAAGAGTCCGCCGCGATAACGCAGCTTTACCCCAGCTTCTCGCCGTTGCCGTGCGATCTGGTTTGGTGTTAGCCATCTTCTTGATTTACGAATGAATTTTAAGTTATGCGCGTTACCATATGCACGTTTACGGAGCCCATGGCGTCTCATGACGAAACGAACCTGTCTTAGCCTGGTCCTCGCGGCAGGCGAGGGCACCCGCATGAAGTCGGCGCGGCCGAAAGTGATGCAGGAGGTCGCCGGGCGGGCGATGATCGGTCATGTACTCGACGTGGCGCGCGCGGCGGGAAGCGACCGCATGGCACTCGTCGTTGGGCCGGACATAGGAGAAGTGGCCGAAGCCGCGCGGCGTGAATTCGGCGAAATGTCGGTTTTTACCCAGCAGGATCGTCTCGGCACAGCCCATGCTGTTCTGACCGCTCGCGCGGCGCTTGAAGACGCCGCCGACGACGTGTTGGTGCTCTATGGCGACACGCCGCTGATCCGCCCCGACACGCTGCGACGCATCCGCGAGACGCTCGCGCATGGTGCCGATCTGGTGATCCTGGGCTTTCGGGCTGCCGATCCAACGGGTTACGGCCGGCTGATCGCCGATGACCGGGGCGCCGTCGTCGCGATCCGCGAGGAGCGCGACGCGAGTGCCGAGGAGCGGACGATCGTTTTGTGCAATTCCGGCGTCATGGGCTTTCGCGGCGCGCTGCTGCCGGCTCTGCTCGAGGAAATCGGCAACGACAACGCCAAGAAGGAATTCTATTTAACCGACGCGGTGGCCCTTGCTCGCGCCAAGCAGCTCAGCGTCGCATTTGTCGAATGCGCTGAAGAGGAGGTGCTCGGCGTCAACAGCCGGGCCGAGCTCGCCCGCGTCGAGGCTGTCTGTCAGCAGCGGCTGCGGCACCGGGCGCTCGAAGCTGGCGTCACCATGACCGCGCCGGAAACGGTTTTCCTGAGTTATGACACTGAGTTCGGTCCCGACGTGAAAATCGAGCCCAACGTCGTCTTCGGGCCCGGCGTCACCGCGCGCGCGGGCGCAACCATAAGAGCATTCTCGCACATCGAGGCCGCCGAGATCGGGGAGGGCGCCACTGTCGGGCCGTTTGCCCGGCTCAGGCCCGGCGCCCGTATCGGCGCGCGGGCCCGGGTCGGAAATTTCGTCGAAATCAAGGCCTCGGACATCGGGCCGGGCGCGAAGGTCAATCATCTCACCTATGTCGGCGACGCCACGGTCGGCGCCCACGCCAATATCGGCGCCGGCACCATTACCTGCAATTATGACGGTTACAATAAGCATCGCACGGTGATCGGCGCCGGCGCTTTCATCGGCTCGAATACGGCGCTGGTGGCCCCGGTCACGGTCGGGAAGGGTGCCTATGTGGGCTCGGGCAGCGTGATCACCAAAGACGTGGAGGACGACGCTCTGGCGCTGGAGCGCACCGAACAGATCGTGCGGCCAGGCTGGGCGGCGCGTCTGCGCGAGAAGGTTGGCGGTAAGAAGAGCGGCAACAAAAAGACATGATGTGTGATTTCGGCCCCGCCAGCGCGGCGGGTTACAAGAGCGCCGGTCGGGCGACGGTCTAGCCCCGGAGTTTCAACGGCATGTGCGGTATTGTTGGCATCGTTTCTCGCGGCGCCGTCGCGCCAGCGATCCTCAAGGCGCTCAAGCGGCTCGAATATCGCGGCTATGATTCAGCCGGTATCGCGACCCTCGAGGGCGGCCGGCTCACCCGCCTGCGCGCCGAGGGCAAGCTCAACAAACTTGCCGACAAACTGGACGCCGCGCCGCTTACCGGTCCCATCGGCATCGGCCACACGCGCTGGGCGACCCACGGAGCGCCGACCGAACGCAATGCCCATCCCCACGCCACGGATCGGGTCGCGGTCGTGCATAATGGCATTATCGAGAATTTCCGCGCCATCAAGCTGGAGCTTGAAGCTGCGGGCACCGTATTCGAGACGGAGACCGACACCGAGGTGATCGCCCAACTGATCACCCATGCGCTCAAGTCGGGCCTCAGTCCGGTCGAAGCCGTGCGCAAGACGCTGCCGCGGCTGGAAGGCGCTTTCGCGCTCGCCATTATGTTCGACGGCGAGGAGAACCTTCTGGTCGCCGCCCGCAAAGGCAGCCCTCTCGCCATCGGCATCGGCGAGGGGGAAATGTTCATCGGCTCAGACGCCATCGCGCTCGCCCCCTTTACCGACCAGGTTGTCTATTTGGAGGACGGCGACTGGGCGGTGATTTCGCGCGAGCGGCGTGAAATCTTCGATGCCGCCGGAAAACCCGTCAGCCGGCCGGTGCAGAGATCCGCCGCCTCGGCGCTCTTGGCCGACAAGGGAAACCACAAGCATTTCATGGCCAAAGAGATCCACGAGCAGCCCGAAGTCATCGGTCACACGCTCGCCCACTATCTCGACTTCGTTAATGAGCTGACCGTCCTTCCGGACGATTTGCCCTTTGATTTCAAGGACCTGAAACGGGTTGCCATCGCCGCCTGCGGCACCGCCTACTATGCCGGCCTGACGGCCAAATACTGGTTCGAACAATTGGCCCGGCTGCCGGTCGACATCGACATCGCATCGGAGTTCCGATACCGCGAAGTGCCCCTCGACCCTGGAGGACTGGCCCTGTTTGTTTCGCAGTCGGGCGAAACTGCGGATACGCTCGCCACTTTGCGCTTTGCCCGCGCCCACGCCCAGCATATCGCGGCGATCGTCAATGTGCGCGAGTCGACCATTGCCCGTGAATCGGAAATCGTCTTCCCGACGCTCGCCGGTCCCGAGATCGGCGTTGCCTCGACCAAGGCGTTCACCTGTCAGCTCGCTGTTCTTGCAGCGTTGGCGGTCGCGGCCGGAAGGCGGCGCGGACACCTAAGCAAGGCCGACGAGAGCAAGCTTGTCCATGCGCTGAGTGAAGTGCCGCGCCTGTGTGCGACGGCACTCAATCTCGAGCCGCAGATCGAGGTGCTGTCCAGATCGCTGGCGCATGCCCGAAACGTGCTTTATCTCGGCCGCGGCACCAGCTATGCCATCGCGCTTGAAGGCGCGCTGAAGCTCAAGGAAATCTCGTACATCCACGCCGAAGGCTATGCGGCGGGAGAGCTGAAGCATGGCCCCATCGCGCTGATCGACGAGGACATGCCGGTGGTCATTGTCGCCCCTTACGACCGAATCTTCGAAAAGACGGTGTCGAACATGCAGGAGGTGGCGGCCCGTGGCGGCCGGATCATTCTGCTCACCGACGAGAAGGGCGCCGAGGCCGCCGCCGTCGACACGGTGGAAACCCTCCTGCTGCCGGAAATGGCGGCAACCGTAACGCCGCTCGTCTATGCGATCCCGGTGCAGCTTCTCGCCTATCATACGGCGGTTCACATGGGTACCGACGTCGATCAGCCCCGCAATCTCGCCAAATCGGTGACCGTGGAATAGCAAGCCGCCGTTCGCCTTGTTTTGTTGACCGGGGGGAGCGGACTTGGTCAAAATGCGTGCGGACACGAATCAGCGGCGGACCTGCCATGGCGAGGCATGCGCGGCAGCGCATCTTCATCACCGCCTTGGCGTTCGCGGCAGGCGGACGATGGGGGGCCGGCAGCGCCCAGCGCTAAGGTCGATGTAGCGTTTGACGCTGCGGATGCGACCGTGATCGAGACCGAGCGTACCCGCATCGATGCCGAGGAGCGATCGCAAGCCGTCGGCATCCCGCGCCCGACCATCGAGAACCATCGGGTGCCACCTGTCGCGCGAAGCGCGCGCGATTGATAAGATGCGCCAATTGCCCATATGTTGAAGGCCGCGCCGGGGCGCGGGAATGGCTGCTCAGGAAAGGGGCGATTGATGAGCGAACAGCCGGACGAGGAAGAACGGCCAGAGCCGCGCGGTATTCAGACGCTCACCAGGGACAGCCGGAGCGCCAAGATGGCTGCCGGGACCCGGCTGCGGAACTATTTTCTGACTGGGCTGATCGTCGCCGCGCCGGTCAGTATCACCGTCTATATTACCTGGTGGTTCATCACCCTCGTCGACGGCTGGGTGAAGCCCTTTGTCCCGGCCATCTATCTTCCGGAGACCTACCTGCCGTTCACCGTGCCCGGCGTCGGCCTGTTCTTCGCCATCGCCGGCCTGACGGTCCTCGGCGCCCTGACCGCCAATCTGTTCGGCCGCACCGTCGTCAGCTATGGCGAGTTGATGCTCAACCGCATGCCGATCGTGCGCAATGTGTATCGGGCCCTGAAGCAGATCTTCGAGACGGTGCTGTCGCAGAGCCAGAACTCGTTTCAGAAGGCCGGTCTTATCGAATATCCGCGCAAGGGCATCTGGTCGATCGTATTTATCTCCACCGCCACCAAGGGCGAGATCGTGCGCAAGTCGCCGGTCGACGGCGATATGCTTTCGGTTTTTCTGCCGACCACGCCCAATCCGACCTCGGGATTCCTGCTGTTCGTACCGAAAAACGATGTCGTCATCCTCGACATGAGCGTTGAGGACGCCGCCAAGATGGTCATTTCCGCGGGGCTCGTGATACCGGGGCAACGCGACAAGGCGGCACAGCTGGCGAAGGTTGCACAGAGGCGGCGCAAGATGCGCGCGGCGAGACGATCATCGGAAAGGGCCGCGGAGAAGGCCGGCGAAAGTGCCCCGGAAACGGTGACTTAGAGCGTTCGCCGCTGTCGGGGTTAGATCGGGTCCCTATTCACGGTTGTGGTACCAGCCGACGAACAGGGTCATGACGAGAATTTTGATATCAAGCCAAAACGACCAATTCTCGATGTAATAGATGTCGTGGGCGACGCGGGCCTGCATGTGCTCTACGGCCTCGGTCTCGCCGCGCAAGCCGTTCACTTGGGCCCACCCGGTCATGCCCGGCTTGACCTTTTGGCGCGCCTTGTATCCCTGGATCAACGCCTCGTAATACTCGTCGTGCTCCACTGCGTGCGGCCGTGGACCGATGAGCGACATGGTGCCGAGAAATACGTCGATGAGCTGTGGCAGCTCGTCCAGGCTGGTGCGCCGGAGCAGGCGGCCGACCCGCGTGACCCGAGGGTCGTTGCGCTTGGCCTGCACGATCTCGCGCTCCGCCTGATCCGAATGATACATGGTGCGAAACTTGCGGATCAGAAATGCTTCGTTGTTGAATCCGTAGCGGCGCTGGCGAAAGATCACCGGACCTGGCGTATCCAACTTGATGGCAAGCGCAACGAGAAGCAGCACGGGCGAGAAAATGAGCAGCAAAATGGCGCTCAATACCTTGTCCTCGAGCGTCTTTACAACCGCCGCCCAGTCTGAAATCGGGATTGCGGCAACCTCGTAGACCGAGACCCCGCCTAGAAGCGTCTTCGACATGCGTTGAAGCTGATAGCCCACAAGGTCCGAGCCGAGATAGATGTCGACCGGCAACTCCGAAAGCTCGCTGACAATGCCGCGCAGTCGCCTGTCCGCGCTCCACGGTATGGTGATGACGACGGTCGAAACCTCGCCGCGCCGAACATATTTGACGAGGTCATTGAGATTGCCCAGAACCGGATAATCCAGCCACTTGCTGGACAGGCGCTCGACCCGATCGTCGAAGATGCCGACGATCTTGTGCCAAAGGCTGCCCGAGCCACGAAACTGCATGAGAAAACACTCCGCCTGCAGCCCGCCGCCGACTACCGCGATCGAGCGGCCCATGCCCTTTGCCGCGCCCCACCTGCGAAGGAAATAAAGTATGACGCCACGCGAGGCGATGAGGAGCACCGTCGCCGAGGAGAAGGTCGACGACACCCAAATGCGCGAGAACTGTCCCTGGAGTTTGAGCGAAAAGGAAAGCGCCGTCATCAGCAGGAACACCGTCACCATGATGATGAACAGCCGGCCCATGCGGCGGGGCCAGGCGGTAATCGTTTCAACCCGATACAGATCGGCGCGACGAGCCAAGTATATGAACAGGGCGACCATCGCCGCCATCGCCGCGCCGTACTGCAGCGGGATTTCGATGCTCCCGCTTCTGTAAATGGAGTAGGCCGCAGCGCCGCTCAGGCCAATAATCGCAGCGTCGGAAATCTGAAGCAGACCGGGAATGAGCTGCTCCGAGAGGACAGAGAGCCGGCCCTTCCCCTTGTCAGTGCGCGCGGTCAAGGACGCATCGCGCGGAACGGACTTGCGTCCCGTCGCAGGGCGTCGGTCAGCAAGAACCCCGTTCCGCGAGACCGACACTCCCCTCAGTCCGCCAATTTCCGAAGACATACCCCTGGCCCCCAATTCCAACGCGGGCAGAACGAATCCCCAAAGCCGATTCGAATTTCTCGTCCCTTAATCACATTATCACGAACACCTTGCAAATCACCAGCCAAACCACGGAATTTGTGCTCGTTTGCGATTGCGACTGCGCGCCGTCAACGGCGTTTGGCAACAAGTCTGAACACCGGGGTCACGCCTGTGTCAAGCGTCTCACAGTGATGTGCCACTCGGCAGGAGTACTTGATTTTGTTGACAAACTGATAATCGTGTTGCGCTTCCCGCAGTCTGGAGAGACGATGCAGTCACCTGCAACACCGCAGTTAACCAAGTCGATAAATTTGTGTACCGACTGTGACTCAATCACGTGCTGGCTTAAGTCTGTAACCTAAGCCTCAGATTTCGACGTGAGTTCGCAATCAAATTGACCAACCTTGTGCGACCATTGCCGCAATCCTGCAAAGCGGTCGGCGAGCCGTTTGCCGCGGCAGACTTCAGTTGCCTTCGCTTAGGCGTTTGAGACGGTCCTTGGCATCCTCAAGACCCGGATAGCTTGCGCCTTTCTGCACCGCCTTGCGGAGTGCCGCCAAGGCAAGCTCAATATTGCCGCGCTCGCTCTCGACGACGCCGAAGTGGTAAAGGATTTGTGGGTTGTCCGGCCTTTGCTTTGCCGCCAGCTCAAGATTGACGGCCGACCGGCCGAGGTCGCCGAGCCGGTATTGCAGCCAGCCCAGCGTGTCGAGATATTCCGGTTCATTGGAGCGCTCGAGCAGCTCGATGAGCGGCAAGCTGGCGTTCAGTGCCTCCTGATCTTGATATTGAAAGTCGGAAATCAGCGCCGCGAGATTGTTGGCGGCGATGAGGCTGCTCGGTACCAGTTTGAGAGCCCGCTTATAAGTGACGGTGGCCGCCTCATATTCCTCGTTCAAGATCTGGACCTGTCCGAGCACCAGAAGCAGGGGTGCCTTCCATGCCGCCCGATCGACCCCCGCTTGCAGGACGGAGACCGCTGCGTCGCGGTCGCCACCGCTGAGGCGGATGCGCGCGAGCGCCAAATAGGGTGCATACCAATCCGGTTGCACAGCGGTAGCCTTGGCGTATGCGGCGGCAGCCCCCTCGCTGTCACCCTCGAGCGCCAGCAAATGCCCCAGCAACAGGTGCGACGGGGCGTTTTCCGGCGCCTCCGCCAGCCTCTCTTGGAGGATTTTCTGAGCCGAGGCAAAATCTTGCTGGCCCAGCGCGGCAATCACCATGCCGGCGACCGCTGCGTCAGGATTTGGCGCTTGCTCGCGCACCTGCTTGAATTGATCAAGTGCGGTATCGTACTCGCCCCGTGACAGTGCCAGAGCGCCACTCAATTCGGTTCCCGGCAGGTGTCCGCCTGGCGCCCTTGTGATCGCGGCGATGACGCGCTCTGCCTGGCTCCAATTGCCGCGGGCGATGAGAAGCGCCGCCTTGGCGCGAAGCGGATCGATCATAGAGGGCTGTACCTCGATCACTTCGTCGATGAGATGCAGTGCCTCTTCTCTCTCGCCTTGGCTGGCCAGCAGCGAAGCGAGGTCTTGCTTTGCCGACAACTCCTCGGGATGAAGAGCGATGAGCCGTCGCAGCGTGTCGACCGCGAGCGCGACTTCGCCATTCACCAATTGGGCGATACTCAGCAACTGCAAGGCGGTTTTGGAATCCGGGGCAAGCCGCAGTGCGTCCCGCAGGTCGCTGATTGCCGCATCCGCTCGCGTTTCATCGAGCGCCAGCCGCGCGCGCAGGATCAAAGCGTCGGGACCGTCGAAGCCCCCCTGAAGGGCCGCGTTGACGAGCATTTTCGCCTGCGCGGTATTACCTTCGGCGCGGGCGAGATGAGCAAGACCCGCCTGCGCGGTCGCATAATCTTTGCCCGGTTCGGCGCGGTCGATGACCGACCGGAGTACCGTCTTTGCTTCCGCGAGATTGCCATGCTCGGCAAGCATGTCGGCGAGCTTGAAGCTCAGCACGTGATTTGCTGGATCCGCAGCGACGAATTTCCGTAGCACTTGAAAAGCGGCTTCAGGGGATCTGCGCTGCACCAGCAGTTGGGCGAGTGCAAACTTCGCTTCGTTGCCGCCAATGCCTGCGGCGACCGCGTCGCGCAGCACCTTTTCAGCGTCGTCGACCCGGTCGCGGCTGGCGTAAATCCGCGCCAGGGCAAGCTTGTAGGCAAAGTCATCCGGCCGCAGCTCGAATATGCGGTCGTAAACAGCTTGGACGGCCGCCATGTCGCTCTCGGCGACGTGAAGCTCTGCTTTGTAGGTAAGCAAGGAAAGGTCGTCGGTGTTCTGCTCGAGGGAGATCACAAGCTGGTCGAGCGCCCGACCGACTTCGCCCGAAGCTGCGAGCACGCGCGCAGCCAGCAACCCCGCCTGGGGATTAGCGGGCTGGGCTCTCAAAGCCGCCTCGGAAAAATTGCGTGCCTCGCCGAGATAGCCTTGGCGAAGGCTCACTGCCCCTTGAAGGATCAGAACCTCGACGTCCCTCGGTGCCAGCGCGGCCGCGGTCTGAGCCTGCGCATAGGCCTGATCCATTTGCCCGTTCCACATAAAGAGATAACCGAGACGGAGCTGCGCCGGCAGATGACGGGGATGTTCAAAAACGATCTGCAAATAGTTCGTAAGAGCCTGCGGCCACTTCTCTTCTGACTCGTTGATACGTCCAAGATAATAAAGTGCTTCGGCGTTTTTCGGATTGATCTGATTGGCGTTCTTGAAGGCCACCTTTGCGACAGCCAACTCGCCGGAAGCAAAGAGAGCTTTGCCCCGCTCGATATTCTCGGCCTCACGCGCCTTGGGGTCGCTGCAGGCCACAAGCAGAAGAAGGGTCGCGACTACCGCCGCAAAGCGAGAAGCCTTTCCCAGGGCACTGGCGCCCGCCGCCTCTCGCTTGCCCAATACCGTCATGTTTCAGCGACGCTCCCACAATGACCGGCCGTATGCGATTTGAAGCTATCGATGGAAAACCCGTTTGTCCCGATGAGCTTAAATCGAATTCTTCAAAAACATATAGATTTTCGCGCATTTTGGCTAATGCAGCACGCTCTATTCTAATCCGGCACGTGCTCGGAGATTTCGGCATACGCACTGCGCAGGAATCTAACGATGCGCGCGTCCGCCTCGGCAAAATCGCCTCTGACCGCCACACCGGTCGTGAGCTGCACAAGCGCTCCGTCCGCTCGATTCTTGGTAAGTCGATCCCAGAAGTTCATCCAATTGACGATATATTCGTTCGCCGTTTGCCGGCCGCGCTGTTCGAACCAGTAATAGACAAGCTGCTGCCTGTTCGTGCCGTCGATGACGGCGCGGTTAAGGGTGACGGTGCCGGCCGGGTTCAAGATCCCTTCCACGCGAGCCTTTTGAAAATCGGTAATCTGCCAGCCGTCGGCCCGCATGCAAGAGGGGAGCGGATGCCGGGCAACCCGGTTATTCAAGGAGCCATAATAGGCAATGCAGAGGCTCACCGGATTGCTGTCGCTGACGTGCCGGTAGTCGGCGAGTATGAAATCGTTGATACCGGGCTCTTGAGCCAACCTTTCGAACTGCGGATCGCTCGGCTCCGTGCTGCCATGCCAACCATCGATCCACAGCGGAAAGCCGGCGAGTCGTGACGGCGCAGCTTCGACACCCGCGCGCGTGGGCAGGACGTTCATGCCCACCGCCATCACCGCAAGAAGGACGATCGCGGAGAGCGTCGAGAAAGGCAGTGCCCGCAAAGCGCCGGATTGCTGTCGTGCGCCGCGTGTCGACAATGCCCGGTCTTCAGTCCGCGTCGGCCGCAACAACTCGAAGCGCAGCAAATGCCTCAGCGATCTCCTATGGCCGGTGAGACGCGAAAGCAGCAGCACTTCGGCGAACAGTACAATGACACCGAAAATGAAAATGAGCCAGCTCTCGAAAAAGTGCAGAAACCCTTCCGCTGCCGCGACTGTCACATAGCGCACGAGCAGCCCCATGATGGCGAGTCGACCGCTGTTTATGACGATAGTCAACGGCGCAGCGGAGACAACGATGATGAACTTGGACCAAATTCCGCCGCGATAAAGCAAGGCGAGGAGATATGCGAAGCCGAGGAGCGGGAAGAGGTAGCGCAGGCCATCACAGGCCTCGGCAACCTGCATCTGATAAGCACCGAGATCGATTAGGTTCCCCTCAAGATAAACGTCGACACCGAGCGCGCGCAGAATGACCACGCCCAACCTTGCGGAAATGAGTTGCATTTCGACCGACAGGCTGGTGTGGAGGATCAGCGGCAGCGGCACCATGAAAAGCAGACAGCCTAGCGGACCCGCGATGATTCGGACACCTCGCCAGCCGAATTGCGCCACGGCAAGTCCAAAGACCGTCATGAGGAGCGCGTAAAAGACCAGAGTGTGGGCCGTGCTGAGCTGGCCAGCGAGGGCGATGAAAAGGCTGGCGGCGATGATGACCAGTCCGGCCCAGGATCCCTCTGTGCTGAGCCGAGCCAGGTCGTTGCGGCGCTGCCAGATGAGCCACGCGCTCAAGGGCGGAATGAGATAGGCGTAACTATATTCATCCCGCTCCCACTGATCGACGAGTTCGAAAAGCCCGTTCCAATAGATGCCAAGGAAGGCGACGATGGCGACAACCCACCAGCCGCGATGAAGCCTAGTCCACGTTACCGCCGCATCTTCACTCATAGCGCACACATTTTTCCCGGCGAGCCATTGTTTTACAACAAGAAACAGCACCGGCAGTTCTCATTTGGCGGCACGCCATGCGGTTCTGGAGGCGCCCCGCCGTAACCCTTATGGCCATATTGGCAAACCTGCAACACCTGGCCAATATCGCGGGATCACCTTGCAGCGATTCTCCATGCCGCGGGTCGGCCGACTCGTTCGGCTCTTTTGGGGAATGATATAGGGCCTTAACGTTAAAAATGGCTTGCGATTGAAGAGCCATGTGTCGTATTCTTATTAAAACGGTTTGACACGGGACCAAAACGGCGCAAGCGGCAACGAGATGGGCGCGTTTGGTCAAGTGCGATACGAATGCATATTGAGGTACAAAAGGGGGGCAAGAGTAAGGCAAGGACTTAGGTACATACTGTAAGTTGCAGCTGGGGCACATAAAAAGGTGCGGCTGGGGTCACGCTGGGGGCAGCGATGAAGACACTACTCGGCGCTAGGCTGGGGCTGGTGGGGTTGTTTGTGGCGTCTCTGGCCGCCAGTATCCCTGCAAATGCAGCCTTCAAATTGACGATTGCTGATTCGGCAGTCGCGGGCACTAAAGTTGCCGTCACGGAGCAGAACGCCGGCGATAATGCTTTGGCGTTGGCTCGATCGATTGCGTTCCTTGATCGGTCGATCCCGGATTGGACTGGCTCCCTGGAACTTTTAGGAGGTTCCACTGGTAGCCCTGCCTTTCTAACGCTGCGCGGTAGCGTGGATCCGACCAAGTCCGATGCGGCAAGTTTGATCATAACGTTGGCCAGTGCCGATTTCGCCGGGGCCTCAGTGACCCCCGCACACTTCAATTTGGATTTCTCGGCTTCGCGATCTGACGCCGCCGTGAGCCGCACGGCCGATCTCTATGTCGACGATGCCGATGCGGAGTTTGGTAGCGGAGCGCGCCCAGACGGCTTCCTGTCGGTGGCGAATCGCGTTGACTTCACCGTTCCAGGTCAAAACGTTACTGGATTGGCCGATCCGTTTTCGAAGAGCATGAACATGCTCGTCGCTTACGACGCCAAGGGCACGTCCTCTTCCGAGGACACCACGCGCATTGCGCCGATCCCGGGCTCGCTCGTTCTGTTTGGTTCGGCCCTTTTGGGCCTGGTTCTCACCGGGCGGTTCGGCCGCCGCGCAAACGCCACGGCCTGATTAGGTCCCGTTCGAAAACAACCCGACTTGCCAATGGGTTCCGCTCTCTTTGAAGGGGGCGGCATCGCGTGTCGCCAGATTCCCCTTTCTGTAAATCATCCCGCCCTAACGAGGCGGATCGCGTCGTCTTTCGAAAACAGGTAGAGAAGCGTGCGCAGCGCCTCGCCGCGGTTTGACAGAAGCTGTGGGTCGCGGGCCAATATCAGCTGCACGTCCTTGCGGGCGGCCAGCAGCAAGCCGCCATGCAGCTCCGGCCGGGCGATGCGATAGCCTGGCGCCCCGCTCTGGCGGGTGCCGAGAATTTCGCCTTCGCCGCGCAACCGCAGATCCTCTTCGGCGATGAAGAAGCCGTCGTCGCTTTCCCGCAGAGTCTCCAGGCGCGCCCGCGCCGGCTCCGACAGAGGCGCTTTGTATAGAAGGACACAGGACGAGCGCCATTGTCCGCGCCCGACCCGGCCGCGCAATTGATGAAGCTGGGCAAGGCCGAATCGCTCGGCGTGCTCGACCACCATGATAGTGGCTTCGGGAACATCGACGCCAACTTCGATCACCGTGGTTGCCACCAGGATCGCGGTCTTGCCGTTGGCGAAGGCCGCCATCGCCGCGTCCTTGTCCTTGCCGCTCATGCGCCCGTGCACAAGACCGACGCGGTCGCCGAAAACCTGCTTCAATGCCGCGAATCGGGATTCCGCCGGGGTGACGTCGAGAGCCTCGGATTCTTCCACCAGCGGGCAGACCCAATAGACCCGCGCGCCCTCGTCGATGGCCCGCTCAAGCCCGGCAACGACCTCATCGAGACGGGTAAGCGGCGCAACCCGGGTGTCAATGGGCAGACGGCCGGCCGGCTTCTCGACAAGACGTGAAATGTCCATATCGCCGAAATAGGTGAGCACCAGCGTGCGCGGAATCGGCGTTGCCGTCATGACCAGCAGATCGACACCGTCCGCGCTCTTGGCCGCAAGCGCCAGGCGCTGATGCACGCCGAATCGGTGCTGCTCGTCGACGACCGCAAACGCCAGGTCGTGGAACATCACCTGCTCCTGGAACAGCGCATGGGTGCCAACCAGGATCGACAGATCGCCCGACGCAAGGCGTTTAAGAACATCCTCGCGTGCGCGACCTTTCTCGCGGCCGGTCAGGAGCGCCGCGGAAAGCCCGGCCGCTTCGGCCAGTGGCGCGATGGTGACGTAATGCTGGCGGGCGAGAATCTCCGTTGGGGCCATCAGCGCCGATTGGTGGCCGGCTTCGGCAGCAAGAGCCATGGCCAACAGCGCGACCACGGTCTTGCCACTGCCGACATCGCCCTGCAACAGCCGCAGCATGCGCTCGGGCGCCGCCATGTCGGCGAATATCTCGGCAAGCGCCGCCTCCTGCGACGAGGTGAGCGAGAAGGGCAGGGCCGCGCGGATGCGGGCGCGGATTGCGCCGTCGCCGGTGATCGAGCGGCCGCGGCCGCGCTTGAGCTGCGCGCGCACCAGCGCCAGCACCAGTTGGCCGGCCAACAGCTCGTCATAGGCGAGCCGCTCGACCGGCGGGCCCAGCGCGGCGATGTCGCCCGGGTGCTCGGGCATGTGGATGCGCCGTACGGCCTCAGTGAAGCTCGGCCAGTTGCGTGCGGCGCGCATCTCGGCGTCGATCCATTCCGGGAGCTCGCGCACCCGCGCCACCGCCTCGCGGATGACGGCGCCCAGCACCTTGCCGCTGAGCCCTGCGGTCAGATGGTAGACCGGCTCGATCAGCGGCAAATCCTCGAGGCCAGCCTCGTCGAGCACATAGTCGGGATGGACGATCTGCAGCGCGCCTTGAAAGCTGTCGATCCTGCCACTTACATGGCGCTTCTCGCCTTCCGGCAGGATTCGTTTCAAATAGCGCGGCTCGGACCTGAAGAAGACGAGCGTGATTTCGCCCGTGTCGTCATGGCAGCGTACCCGGTAAGGGCGGCCGGCTCCCCGCGGCGGCTCGTGGTGGCCGACGGTGAGCGCCAAGGTCGCGTATTCGCCCGGCGACAGCGCGGCTACCCGAGGCCGGTGCCGGCGGTTGATGACGTTGAAGGGTAGATGCCAGAAAAGATCGACGACCCGCGGTTCCCCGACCTCGGCGCCGCGTCCGGCCAGAGCCTTGGCGATCAGCCGTGCGCGCTTGGGGCCAACCGAGGACAAGGACCGGATCGAGGCGAACAGCGGGTTTAGCTTTTCGGGGCGCATGGGATCGGGCCTGGGGATTCGGCAAAGGATTGCCGAAAGCTGGAAATAAGCAAGCGCGGCGACTATAGATGCGCGTGCTGCCTGGAGAAAACCGATGACCGAAGACCGCGATGCCGACCGCCGCAAGCGCCTGCGGTTCCGCGCCTGGCACCGCGTCATGAAGGAAATGGACTTCATTCTCGGCAGCTTTGCCGACAGCTATCTGGCACGGATGAGCGCCGCGGAGATCGATGCCTTCGAGCGGCTCATCGAGATGCCGGACGCGGACCTCTTGTCATGGATATCGGGCAGTGGCGATCCACCCGACCCGGATCTGACCGGCCTCGTCGAAAGGCTGCGCGCGGTGACGCTACAGCCTGAGGATTATCGCTGATCGCCGGCCACCAAAACATGAACGAAACGAAGATGTTGAAGGTTCACGCGCTGCCGGATCCGAGGCGTCCGGGCGTCACCCTGCTGGCCGGCGTTCCGGAGGGCTTCGACGCGCTGGTGCTGGCCGATCTGGCGCGGCTGCGCGCCAGCGGCGGGGCAGGGCTCGCCCTGTGCCACGTTGCCCGGGACGATCAGAGGCTGGCAGCGCTTGCCGAAGCGCTTGCTTTTTTCGCTCCGGACATCGAAATTTTGGCGCTTCCGGCCTGGGATTGCCTGCCCTTTGACCGGGTTTCCCCGAGTTCCGCCCTCGTCAGCCGGCGTCTTGCCGCTCTTGCCGCGCTCTCGCGGGGGCTTGACCGCGACCATGCCGCCGTCTTGCTGACCACGGTCAACGCGGCGCTGCAACGCCTCATGCCGCGCGCCGTGCTCAACGCCGCCTCGCGCGCGCTGCGCCCCGGAAACCGGGTCGACATGGGCGAGCTGACCCAATGGCTGACTACCCACGGCTATGAGCGTGCCTCGACGGTGAGGGAGCCCGCGAGCTTCGCGGTGCGCGGCGGCATCCTCGATCTGTTCCCGGCCGCGGCCGAACAGCCGGTGCGGCTCGATTTCTTCGGCGACACGCTGGAATCCCTGCGCAGCTTCGATGCCCAGACGCAGCGCACCGCGGCGCAGGTCACGGAACTCGACTTGTTGCCGATCAGCGAGACGCTACTGACCGAGGACTCCATCCGCGCCTTCCGTGCCGGCTACCGCCGGGCCTTCGGCACGGTCACCGGCGAAGATCCGCTCTACGAGGCGGTGAGCGCCGGCAGGCGGGCGCCGGGCATGGAGCATTGGCTGCCGCTGTTCTACGGCAAGCTGGAGACGTTGTTCGACTATATCGGCAACACCCCGATGAGCCTCGACGCCCGGGTGGAGGAGGCATGCGCCGCGCGCCACGAACAGATTGAGGAACACCATGCGGCCCGCGCCTCCGGCCAGGCGGCACCCATCGCGGGCGTACCGCCGTACCACCCGTTGCCTTCAGACCGACTCTATCTGACCGAGGTGGAATGGAGCGCAGCGACCGGCGCAAGACCGGTGGTCCAGGTTTCGCCCTTCCTGGCGCCGGAAAATGCCGAGCTAGAGGGGCGCGTCTTCGCCATGGGCGGCCGCCAAGGGCGCACATTCGCCGCCGAGCGGGGGCAGGCCGATGCAAACGTTTTCGAGGCGGCCGCCGCTCATGTTCGGGGCCTCAATCAGCAGAACAAGCGCGTTGCGGTCGCCTGCCATACCGCCGGCTCGGCGGAGCGCATGGGCCATATGCTCGCCGACCATGGGCTCAAGGAGCTGCGCCCGGCGGAAAGCTGGCAAGCGGCGCAGGCGCTGCCGCGAGGAGTCACGGCGCTCGTCGTGCTGCCGCTCGAGACCGGCTTCGAGACCGATCAGGTCGCCATCCTCTGCGAGCAGGACATCCTCGGCGACCGGCTGGTGGGCCCGCGCCGGCGCGCGCGGCGTGCGAGCGACTTCCTCACCGAGGCGACGAGCCTCTCCAAGGGCGACCTCGTCGTCCATGTCGACCACGGCATCGCTCGCTTCGAGGGCTTGCGCACCATCGAGGCCGCCGGCGCGCCCCATGACTGCCTGGAGCTGATCTATTCCGGCGGCGACAAGCTGTTCCTGCCGGTGGAAAATATCGAGCTTCTGTCGCGCTACGGCAGCGAGCAGGCGGGCGTGCACCTCGACCGGCTCGGCGGCGTCGCCTGGCAGACCCGCAAGGCGCGCCTGAAGCGCCGCATCCGCGAGATGGCTGGCGAGCTGATCAAGATCGCGGCGGCCCGGGAGTTGCGCCCGGCGCCGGTGCTGTTGCCGCCGGAGGGGCTGTTCGAGGAGTTCTGCGCCCGCTTCCCGTACGAAGAGACCGAGGATCAGGCAGCCGCCATAGACGCGGTGATCGCCGATCTGGCGTCGGGCAAGCCGATGGACCGGCTCATCTGCGGCGATGTCGGCTTCGGCAAGACGGAGGTGGCGCTGCGCTCGGCCTTCATGGTCGCCTTGAGCGGGCATCAGGTGGCGGTGGTGGTGCCGACGACGCTGTTGGCGCGCCAGCACGCCAGCACATTCATCGAGCGTTTCCGCGGCTTTCCGGTCAATATCGCCCAGGCCTCGCGGCTGGTCTCGGCCAAGGCGCTGGCCGAAACCAAGGCGGGGCTCGCCTCGGGCCGCGTCGACATCGTCATCGGCACCCACGCGCTGTTGTCGAAACAGATCAAATTCAAGGACCTGGCGCTTCTGATCGTCGACGAGGAGCAGCATTTCGGCGTCGCCCACAAGGAGCGCCTGAAGCAGCTCCGGGCCGAAGTGCACGTGCTGACCCTGACCGCGACCCCGATCCCGCGCACCCTGCAGCTGGCGCTGACCGGCGTGCGCGATCTGTCGATCATCGCAAGCCCGCCGGTCGACCGGCTGGCAGTCAGGACCTTCATCACCTTGTTCGACCCGGTGAGCGTGCGCGAGGCGCTGCTGCGCGAGCATTACCGCGGCGGCCAGAGCTTCTTTATCTGCCCGCGCATCGCCGACCTGCCCGAGGCGGAGGCATTCCTGCGCCGGCACGTGCCGGAAGTGAAATACGCCGTGGCGCATGGGCAAATGGCGGCGAGCCGGCTCGACGACGTCATGACCGCCTTCTATGAGGGCCGCTACGACGTTCTGTTGTCGACCAGCATCGTCGAATCCGGCCTCGACATCCCCACCGCCAACACCCTGATCGTTCATCGCGCCGATATGTTCGGCCTTGCCCAGCTCTACCAGCTGCGGGGCCGCGTCGGCCGCTCCAAGACTCGCGCCTACGCGCTCTTGACGCTGCCGCCGACCCGGCGCCTGACCGCGGGCGCTGAGAAGCGGCTGAGAGTGCTGCAATCGCTCGATACGCTTGGCGCCGGCTTCCAGCTCGCCAGCTACGACCTCGACATCCGCGGCGCCGGCAACCTGCTCGGCGAGGAGCAGTCCGGACATATCCGCGAGGTCGGCTTCGAGCTCTACCAATCGATGCTCGAAGAGGCGGTGGCCGAGCTTCGCGCCGGCGAGGGCGCGCCCATCGACGGGCAATGGTCGCCGCAGATCTCGCTCGGCGCGGCCATCCTGCTGCCGGAAAGCTATATCGCCGATCTGGAGCTGCGCCTTGGGCTCTATCGCCGCCTGGCGATGGTCGAGAGCGAGGAGGAGATCGCCGCCTTCGGGGCGGAACTCTCAGACCGCTTCGGGCCGCTGCCGGAGGAGGCCGACCAGCTGCTCAAGCTGGTCGCCATCAAGCTCCTGTGCCGGCGGGCCAATGTGGAAAAACTCGACGCCGGCCCGCTCGGCGGCGTCGCCACCTTCCGCCATGGCACCTTCGCCAACCCGGAAGGGCTGATCGCCTTCATTACCGGGGAAGGCGAACGCGCCCGCGTCAGGTCGGACCAATCCTTGGTTCTGAGACGCGACTGGGACACGGTCGCGGAGCGCTTGCAAGGAGCCGAGACCATGCTGCGCCAGATCGTGCACATCGCCGAGCAGACGGAGCCCGCGGCCGCGCGCGCCTGATGCCTCCGGTTGCGATGCCTCAGCTTGCGTGCTCTCCGGTGCGGGCTTGTGCCTTCAGACCGCCGTAGGCGCGATCAATGGCCTGGACCAGGACCGACGGGTCCTGAGCGCCCATCACCACATATTTGGCGGCAAAAATGAAGCAGGGAACCCCGTGCACCCCCATGCGCTGGGCGAGATGGACCTCCTTGGCGACCTCGTCGCGGTCGGCATCGCCGGCGAGCAGGCGATCGACCAAGGCGCGGTCGAGGCCGGAAACCTCGCCCACCTCGGCCAGATAATCGCTGTCGTTCAGGTCGCGCCCTTCGATGAAATAACCGGCAAACAGGCGCTCGACGGCGACCTGCTGATTGCCGGCCGACGCAGCCCAGCGGACCACCCGGTGGGCGTCGATGGTGTTCGGCGACCTCTCGATCTTCTCGAACGCGAAAGGGATGCCTTCCGAAGCGCCGGCCTGCTTGATGGAGGCATAGACCTCGTCGGCCCGATCCGGCCCGAACTTCCTGTCGAGATATTCCTTCCGGTCCATGCCTTCGGGCGGAATCGAGGCGTCGAGCTGAAACGGCCGCCAGCGCACGTCGACGGCAATGTCGGTACGTTCGGTCAGCGCCCGCTCGAGCCGACGCTTGCCGATATAGCACCAAGGGCACATGACGTCGGAAATGATGTCGACTTCGAGGATCGGGGCCGGGGAGGACATGTGACGTTCCAATTGTCGGCAATAATCGAATATGGCGCATTCGCCGGGCAATGCCAAATCGCGGTCAGTCAAGTGCCCGCAACGCTTCGCCTTTTGCCACCCTTTCATTGAGGCGCTTGCGAAGATCGGCGCGGCGCATTTTGCCGTTCGGCGTGTGTGGCAGCTTGTCGATGGCGACGATCTCGCGCGGCACCTTGTAGGCGGCAAGATGCTCCCGGGCGTGGGCGATGAGGGCGTCGGCATTGCCGCCGCCGTCCCGCCACACCACGACGGCGGTGACAATGCTGACATCCTCGGCGACCTTGACCTCCACCGCGGCGGCCTCCTGCACGTCCGGATGGGCCGCGAGCACCGCCTCGACCTCGACCGGCGAGACGCGATAGCCCATCGCGTTCATCATGTCGTCGGAGCGGCCGGCGAGCCACACATAGCCGTCTTCGTCCAAGGAGCCCTGATCGCCGGTCAGGAACCAGTCGCCGCGGAACATCTCGGCTTCTTCCTGCGGCCGGTTCCAATAGCCGAGCATCAGGCCGGGATCGGAGCGGTGGGCGGCGACGACGCCGACCTCGCCCAGGGCAAGCGGCGTGGTGCCGCCCTCGACCGGCAGTATGGCGATGTTGCGGCCGGCCTGCGGGCGGCCTGGCGAGCCCGGCTTCGGCGGCGTCGAAGGCGAAGAGGAGATATAGGTCGAAAGCTCGCTCATGCCGAAGGCCTCGTAAAGCGGTCGGCCGGTGCGCCGCTGCCATTCCGCGGCGATGGCCGGCGGCAGCGCCTCGCCGGCGGTGAGCCCGTGGCGCAGCCGGCCGAGATCGTCCGGCGCGACGTCGCAATATTTCAGTATCTGCCTGTAAAGTGTTGGTACGGTTGCGAAAATCGTTGCTTGGGCGCGTTTGATGAGGGTCGGCCAGACACGCACGTCCTTCTCGCCGGTATAGACCACGGCGGTGGCGCCATTGGCCCACGGGTCGGTGAGCCCGGTGCCGAGCGTGTAAGTCCAGTTGAAGGCGCCGGCATGGAGCATCACGTCGTCGCTCTCAAGCGCGTACCAGCCGCGATACATCGGCCGCCGGCCCCAGGCCGCGCGATGGGCGTGCAGCACGCCCTTGGGGTGGGCGCTGGTGCCGGAAGTGTAGATCAGAAAGGCCGGATCGTCGGACGCCGTGTCGGCAAAATCGGCAAGCGGGCCGGAGCGGCGCATTTCGGCGATAGCGGTCCGATCGAAGCTCAGCACGTCGGCCGGGACGCGGCCGACCGCGAGCCTGGCCGAGCGCGCGATCGCCTTGGAACCGCTGTCTTCGAGGAAAAACGCGACCTCGTGGGCAGTGAGCTGGCTCGAGGCGGCGATCGGAACAAGGCCGGCGCCGGCCGCGGCGAAAAACAGAAGTGCGTAGTCCGAGCAATTGTCCATGCGGATGAGAATCCGGTCGCCACGCTGCAGGCCGGCGGCAAGAAGGCTGCCGCCGATGCGGCTTACGGCCTCAAAAATCTCGCCATAGGTCCAGACTTCAGCCGGCGCCGAGGCCTGCAGGTCGTCATAGACGATCAGCGCCGGCTTGCCGGCAGGGCGGCCTTCGGCCGGCCCCAGGCAATAGCGCGCCATGTTGAACCGCCGCGGCAGGACCTCATTGCTGCTCATGGAGGCGGGATGTGGCGGCAAACGCGCCCGCTGTCAAATGCCTCAGGCGCGCCGGGCGAGCTTGATCCTGTCGACCCGCCCCGATTTTTCACGGGGAATGGCGGCGACGGGCACGACGCGGTCGGGGATCTTGTGCGCGGCGACCTTGCGCGAGACGAAATAAGCGCGCACATCCTGGCTCGAAACCTTGGCGCCGTCCGCCGGCACCACGGCCGCTTCGAGGCGCTCGCCCAAGAGCGGGTCGGGCACGGCGTAGACGGCGGCGTCTCCGATGCTCGAATGGCGGCAGAGCAGGTGGTCGAGCTCCGGCGCCGACAGGGCACCGTGGCCCAAATGGATCACGTCGCGGTCACGCTCCAAACAGTCGGCGGACGGCGGGTTGGTCATGCAGATCTGCGCCCGCACGCCGGTGGCGACGAAATCGCCGTTGGCGCCATTGGCCGGCTCGACAGCGGAGGCGGCCCGCTCCTCGGCCGATCCGATTTCGGCGCTGGGGACCATGGCGCCGCGCACCTCCAGGCTGCCTGCAAGCGCCGGGCCGCCGGCGGCCTTCTGAATGCCGCCGTGAACGCGGGTTTCCAGCACCACCGGCCCCGAATCGCCGTCCATGCCGAGACGGGTGGCCCCCAGCGGCACCCGCCCGGGCACGGCGCCTCCCGTGCGCGGCAGCGCCAGCATGGCGGCTTCGCCGAGGGCGTAGAGGTCGATCATCGGCACATCGTCCGCCTCGCTTGCGGGGAAGGCTTCGGCGCGGGCGAGATAGGGAGCAGGCCAGGCGCAGCCGACGCGCTTCAGCTGCGTGCGCGCCGATGACAGGGCGCCGGCGGCAGACAGGGTTGCGATGAGGCCCGGCGGCAGAATGGTGTAGGTCGCCCGGTAGTCGACCAGGCTTTGTTGCAGCAGCCGCGCGTCGAATGGATGATGCAAGGCAAGCGTCGCGCCGGCCAGCACAAAGGGACCGAAGGCGGCGGCAAACGGCAACAGGCTCGTCGGTGGATAGGGCGTCAGGATAACGTCCCCGCTCGCGAGATCGGCCGCGGCGATGTGATGGAGGGCGGCCGCGACCAGCTGGTTGTGGCTACGCGGAACCGGGCGCGGCGCGGCGCCGCCGCTGGCTTCGAAACAGATGGTCGCGACGTGGTCGGCGGCCTGGGTGCGGTAGCGCGGCGGGGGGGTGCTTGGCGCGGTCTCGCCGCCGAGCCCGGCATCGAGCGAAACGACCCCGTCGGGGACCTCCGTCCCGAAGGCGAGCACATGGCGAACGCTGAAATGTTCGCCGGCGACAAGGCGCATCATCTCGGCATGCGCGTGGCCATCGATGCGGGCAGCGGTGATCAGCGCCCGCGGCGCGACCTGGGAAAGCGCCAAATTGAGGTCGTGCTCGCGCCACAGGGTCGGCAGCGGGCATGCGATCAGCCGGGCGCGGAACAGCGCGAGCAGCACCAGATAGGCCTCAAGCGTATTAGGCAGCTGAACGGCGACGACGTCGTCTTCGGCGAGACCCAGCGAAGCGAACCCTCCGGCCAGCGCTTCCATGACGGCGGCGGCCTCGGCAAAGCTCAGCCGCCGCGACGCGCCGTCGGTAAAGGAGCGGCGATCGGGAGGGTCGATCAGCGCCGTCCGGTCCGGCGCCTTGCGTGCCGTGGCGAGGAACAGCTCGTCGAGCGCGAGTTGGCCCCAGATGCCGTCGGCCATGTGCGCTGCGATCTCCTCTTGCCGGCTCAGGATCATAAGATCGGCTCCAGCTGTTGTACTCAACTCATCGTGGCGCCGACTTGCCGGCGTCGCGGGACCACCAGGCGTCGATCAGATAGCCGTACAAGGACGTGTTTTCCGGCCGCTCGATCCGACGCCACCTGGCGACCCACTGTCGCGGCAGGTGGAACAAGGGAATCACATACCGTCCCGATAGAAGAACCCTATCGAGCGCGCGCGCGGCTGCAACAAGTTCCTGCCGCGTGCGGGCGGCGATCAGCGCCGCAATCATCGCGTTGACCGCCTCGTCGCGGATTCCGGCATAGTTTCGACTGCCCGGATCGTCGGCCGCGGCCGAGCTCCAATAGAAGAGTTGCTCGTTGCCCGGAGACAGCGAGTTGTACCAATGGTGGAAGACCATGTCGAAATCGAAATTCTGGCGGCGGCGCTGATATTGCGCCGAATCGACGAGCCGGACGCGGGCAACGATACCGGCGTGGCGCAGCCCGCGGGCATAGACCAGACTAAGGCGCTGCTGTTCGCGCTCGGCGACCAGGATCTCTACGGTGAACCCTTGACCGCTGGCGGCGTTGATGAGGCGCCCGTTCTTCAGCGCGTAGCCGGCGGCGGCCAAAAGGGCGATCGCCTGACGCCGATTGCTCCGGTTGCGGCCGCTTTCGTCGCCGACTGGCTGGCGGAACGTGCCGTCAAGAATGCCGGACTCGATGCGCTCGAGCCAGGGGGCGAGCAGGGCGCGCTCGGCGGCGTCGGCCGGGCGCCCGAACGAGGCCAGTTCCGAGCCGTGGAAATAGCTTTGCGTGCGCTCGTAAGCGTCGAAATAGAGATTGCGGTTGAGCCATTCGAAATCGAATAGCAGCGTCATCGCCTGGCGCACGCGCGGATCGGCGAACAGCGGCCGGCGCGTATTGAAAACGATCGCCGACATGCCGGCCGGAACCCCGGTCTCGAATTCCTCATTGACGACGCGCCCGTCGCGCAGGGCGGGAAAGTCCAGTCCGCGCACCCAGCGCGCCGGGTCGTCCTCCGGCCGCACGTCGATGATGCCCTTCTTGAAGGCCTGTAACAGGGCATTGGAATCACGGAAATATTCGATCGCGATGGTATCGAAATTATAGCGCCCGCGATTGACCGCGAGGTGCGCGCCCCAATAGTTCGGGTCGCGCCGGTAGACGATACGCCGCGAGGGATCGGCAGTTTCCACCACATAGGGGCCGCTGCCGACGGGAATTGCGAGCCCGGTCTCCTCGAAGCGCTCCGGATCGACGAGGTGCCTGGGCAGGACCGGCATCAGCCCCATGATCAACGGCATCTCGCGGTCGCCGTCGGGCAGAAAATCGAAGCGCACCGAGCGCGGTCCCGTCGCCTGCGCCCGGGTCACCTTGGCGTAGTAGGTGCGGTGGTTGGGCATCCCATGGTCGCGCAGCAGCGCGTGGGAAAACAGAACGTCCTCGACGGTGATCGGGGTGCCGTCGGAAAAGCGCGCCTCGGGTCGCAGCACGAATTCGACCCAGTCGCGCTCGTCCGGCGTCTCGATGGTTTCGGCAATCAGGCCGTAGAGGGTGAAGGGCTCGTTGAGCCCGCGCGCCATCAGGCTTTCATAGACATAGTCGCGCAAGCCGCGCGCCGGCACGCCCTTGACGATCAGCGGATTGAGGCTGTCGAAGCTTCCCAGCGCGCCAAGGGTCAGCCGGCCGCCCTTCGGCGCCTGCGGGTCGACATAGTCGAAGTGGGTGAAACCCGGCCCGTGCAACGGCTGCCCGTGCATGGCGATTGCGTGGGTGGGCGCGGCGTGCAGGGCACCGGCCGGCAGCAGGAAGAAGGCCGCCAGCATTGGACCGATGAGGCGCGCCGTTTGCCGCTGTCTGACGGCGCTGTGGGAACCGCGGAAGAAGATCGTCACACCGTTTGCAATCGGAGCCTGCGGCGGGTTAGAATTTTCCGGCGTCATTCTAGCACGGACGCGGGGCGGCTTGCGCGCGGCGCGGTTCGCCGTTGCCGGGGTTGCTCTGTGAGTGGGGCCTTTCGTGGCCCGGTATCCTTTGCTAGAACCCCTGGCAATTGCTAGAAGGCATCGCTTACGGTGCAGACACGCTGTTGCCGCAATTGCCGGTCATGGGGTGGCGTTTCGGGGCGCCCGCGGCGGCGGCCCGATTCGGCGCGCCACCGATGTCCAAAAGGCGAAATTGGGCACAGCATCGAACACTCATGGAGAGGTAACCATCATCATGTTGTTGAATCGCGAGCATAGCGACCGCCCGCTTCGCCACGTCCTTTGCTCGGCGGCGACGGCCGTCGCCTTTCTGGGTCTCGTTGCCGGCGGAGCAATGGCGCAGCAAAGCGACCAGCCCGCCGGAGCCCCCGCCGCGGGCGCCGAAGAAGCGAAAGGCACCGCCTGGATCAAGCTCTGCACCACGGACGAGGAGACCAAGAAGGAGCAATGCCTGGTGACCCAGGAGTTGCGTGACGGCAATAGCGGCGAGCTCCTGGCGTCGGGCTCCGTGCGCATCGCCGCGGATCAGAAAACACTGCTGATTTTCGCGGTGCCGATCGGCGTCCTGCTGCCGCCCGGCGTTCGCATTCAGATCGATAACGACAAGCCGACGGTAGCGCCCTATACGATATGCTTTCCACAAGCCTGCGTGGTGCGCATGGAGGTCGACGACGCTTTCGTCGCCAACATGAAACGCGGCAGCCAGATGACCGTTTCGGTCCTGAACGCGGAGCGCAAGGCGTTGGGATTTCCGCTCACCCTGGTCGGCTTCACCAAGGCCTATGACGGTCCGCCGCTCGATCCGGAGCTGTATAAGCAGGCGCAGCAGAAGCTCACAGAGGAAATCAAGCGCCGCGCCGAGGAAGCGCGCCAGAAGCAGGAACAGCAGCAAGGGCAGCAGCCGCAATAGCGCCGGCCGCGCCAATGTCGTAAAGAGCGCCGGAAACGGCGTTCTTTGCTTTCCTGGACGGTTATCTAGAGCGGTTCATGGTTATAGGGGATCGATTCGATGGGCCAAATCGGTTCGTCCGGGCAGGCGTGGGCCGCGACGCGCGATACGGGATATCGGGCGAGCGCCGCAACGAACCCGGTGGGCCGATTTGGCCCACCGAAGGCCGGGTTCTTTTGCGCCGTGGCGGTGTTGCGGCTGTTGGCCGATGCACCGCATCGCCCGGCGAGCC